>DATIZR010000040.1 GCA_035516965.1 Nitrospirota bacterium | reverse complement strand
ATAAGCTGGAAAAGGGGCTGGGTGGCTGCTATCCGATCAAGATCGAGGGCAGGATGGAGAACGGGAAATACCTGATCCCGCTCAAAACAATTGAAGCGGAATCAGGGAAATTTTAGCCGAGCGCGGAGCAGGGCGGGCATGACTCGTGAGGCATGCCGTTTAATCAGCGAAATACCTGTGTGAAGCCCGCCGTATCACGGATCCATTCTGCAGGGCCATGTCAACATCCAGCCGCTGATACCGGTCGCTCCGGGCGGACCAGTCCAGGAGCCCGCGCATCCATCGCTTCAGAATGTCCGCATAGGCCTCATAGATCGCTCTATTCCTGCCGTAGTCATCCCCGATCAGCATCGGCAGCTGTTGTTCGATTGCGAAGAACGCTTGAAGTTCGGCATCGCACATTCGCGCCACCATCCGGGTTGCGTCGGCAAGGGAGAGCGCGTGGTCCCGCCTGAGCGTGAAGATGACGTTGCCCAGTCCGCGCTTCATATCACGCCCCAGGCCGGCGCGGTCATTGACCCAGATGCTGTAGTTGATCGCCAGCCTCTCGAGCCGCTGGATAAAGAAGTTGTCCAGAAGCGGTCGTCCGTCTATCTTCCCGGCGACTGCCATGAGATCGATGCAGGGAGCAACACCAACCGCCATGTGCCTGACCTGAAGGTACATCGCGGTGTTGGCATTCACGTCCGTCGTGGGGCCTATGAGGCTCTCCCAATAAGCGCCGAGGACATACTCCCGGAGATGGTGCACCATGCGCTCATACCAGCGGGCGAATGCATCGCCGCCGAGCAGCCTGACCTTTCGCAGGAAGTCGGAGAAAGCATGAATGCAGCACGGGTCGCCTTCGACCGCAACGGCCCCGCCGAGTATCTCCAGGTGTCTCCTGCATAATTTTTCGGTATAGGACCTGGCCTCATTCTCGAGTCCGTGGTCCATATCCATGACGTCATCAAAAACGAAGAACCACGTCATGAGGTGGCTGTGGATGATCGCCGCTTCGACCGGAAGATCATAGAGCTGATACGCCGGCAGCAGATCAAGACGGGTGTCACAGTATCGCTGGTAGCCTTCTTCGCCGGGCGGGATTTTAAAGCTGCGTGCCCACGCGCGGTGTTGTTCCCGTATCCCGGCATGGTTCTCGTGAACCCTGCTGGTGATCGGACAGGTTATCTCGACTTCGAAGGGGGCCTCATTCCGCAGTCCGGCGTATCGGAACACGACCCTGCCATCATCCAAAACAGTATATCCCGTTTCTTTCACAAACAATCACCTCGCAAGAACGCGCTTCGTATCATGGCTTAACCTGTCCGACAAATCTCCCCTGATACATGGCATGGCCGTCGCACTCTTCAAATATGAACTGGCAGATCCTGGTTCCTGGATACAGGGCTAAGGGTGCATGTCCCAGATTGACTATTTCCAGGACCTGGTGGTTCGCGATGCCCGGATGCATGAACCCGGCGGTAACATGCACGGCCAGCCCGAAGCGCGCAAACCTGCTTCTTCCTTCCAGCCGGCCGGATATGTTGTCGGCAAGCGTAATTTTCTCTCTCGTGATCCCGAGGATCATCTCGCCGGGTTTTATGACGATATATTCGCCGTCTTTGACATGAATAGCTTTCGTTATATCCTGGAAGAGAGAGTCATTCTTAATGTGATAGATCCTGGAGCGTTTTTTAAAGATCCTGAAATCATTGCCAAGGGTAAGATCAATGGAGCCGGGACCGATCTGCTCTTTGTCGAGCGGCTCGATGATGATCGATTTCCTCTTTAACGCTTTCAAGATCTCTTTCCCGATCAGTACACTCATTTTAGCTGCCTTTCAATGATTATTTGCAGACGATAAGTGCCGCACGTCATACTCCCGGAATATACCATGGAATCACGATTTCAAACAGTGGTATTCAATGCAGGGTACCTGACCGCACGAGAACCGTCGAATATACGAGCAATATGTATTCCATAAAAAAACAGATACCATATATGACTTCCCGGTTCAAGTCTGACCGCCGGCGTTCCCTGTTGATGATGATGCAGAGTTACCAGCATCCCTTCCGCATACGGCATCCGATATCTGTCGCCTGCAACAAAAAAAGCGCGGGATACAGCCTCCATCCCGCGCCTTGCATTTTTATTCGATACATTTTCAAGGCGTGCAAGAAACAACCACCGGTCATGGGATTGTGCGCGGTCAATGCTATCATGCTCAGGCGCTCTTCTTCCCTGTCATGATGCCTGAACCCTGGCAGGGCTCCCCATGTGATGACGGTCGGTGCAACGTGGTTGTCATGCGGCCTTTCTCTCTTTTGCGAGTTTCGCTTCGGGAAGCTTTGCCGCGAGAACGTCGACTTTCTCGATTACCGGCGGCTTCGCCAGGAGCTCGGGGGCCTTAGCCATCAAGGCGGCTGCCACCCTTCCCGAGAGATGCGCCTGCCGTCCCTTCTCGTCAGGGAAGGCATCGAAAATGCCGAACGTTGACGGGCCCAAACGGATTCCGAACCAGGCCGTCGTAGCCGGCTCCTCCTCGACGATCGGAAGACCGCTCTTCAGAAAACTCTCGACTTCTGCTTCTTTTCCCGGCTTGGCTTCCAGGCGGACGTACAATGCTACGGTAACCATAGGTCTACCTCCTCTTCCTGACATTCCTCTTTCCTTTAAAGTATACCGCAACTGCCAATAACGGTTAGAATAGATTCCTGTTTAAACGATTAAAGACTTTGGTATGGGAAATCATGGTATGTGAGATGAAAAGCTCTCGTTGCTTGGCTCGTCTAAGGACTTATGGAAGTGGTGGATGCAGTTTCTCACTCGTACCTGAGCGCCTGGATCGGGTCCTGGAGCGCGGCCTTGCGGGCCGGGTAGACGCCGAAGAACACACCGACAGCCGCGGAGAAGAAGAACGCCATCAGGATCGACCAGAGCGAAACGCTGGTCGGCAGTACATCCACGAACACGGGGATCAGGAGCGCCAGTCCTACGCCGATCAGGATGCCGATGATCCCGCCGGCGCCGGAGAGCGTCATGGCCTCGATCATGAATTGGGCCATGATGTCCCGGTTCCTCGCGCCCAATGCCTTCCGGATGCCGATCTCCCGCGTCCGCTCCCGGACCGAGACGAGCATGATGTTCATGATCCCGATGCCGCCCACGAGCAGCGAGATACCTGCAATGCCGCCGAGCACGGCCGTCAGGACGCCAAGGATCGTATTCATGGTCGAGAGCATCGCGCCCTGCGTCTGGATCGTGAAGTCCTCCTTGTGCGCGTGGCGACGTATCAGGATGTCCTTGATCTGCGAGATGGCGCGGTCAACGTCCTCGGCCCTCGGCGTCGAGGCAAGGATCTCGAAGAGCCCGTCCGTGTCGAACAGCTCCTGGCCGCTCGTCACCGGTATGAACACCACGTCGTCAATGTCCCATCCCAGGCTCGTCCCCTTTTTCCGCATGACGCCGATCACCCGGTAGCGGGCATCCGACAGCATGACGACCTTTCCGAGCGGCGACTCATCCCCGAAGAGCTCGTCCTTCACCTTTCTGCCGAGAACGATCACTTTCGATTTTCCGTCCACGTCTTCCAGGGCGACGAATGAGCCGGTATCCACGAAAAGGTTACGGACCCGTTCGAATTCGATCGTGGTGCCGATGATGGTGGTATCGCGGCTGCGGTTCTGGTACTTGACCTTGCCCGTGCCGAGCACGATCGGGACTGCGTCGGTCAGGAGCCACGCCCGCCGCCGGAGCGCCAGGGAATCGTCGTAGGTCAATTTGCGCACGGTGCCCGCCGAGGGCGGGTGGAAGCCGCCGCTGGTGCTCGTCTTCCCGGGCGTGATGATCAGGAGGTTCGTGCCGAGACCCGTAAGCTCCCCGGTAATGTAGACGCGCGCGCCCTCGCCGATGGACACGAGCAGGATCACGGCCATGACGCCGATGATCACGCCGAGCATGGTCAGGCCCGACCGGACCTTGTTCGACAATATCGCCTCGAAGGCCACCCTGAAGGTTTCGAAAAAGTTCATGCCTGCGCCCTGTCGTCCAGAATCTGGCCGTCCTTCAGCGTGATGATCCGCCTGCACTTCGCCGCGACGTTCTGGTCGTGGGTGACGATGATGACGGTGACGCCCTGGTCATTGAGGCCGGTCAGGATTTTAAGGATATCCTCGCCGGAACGGCTGTCAAGGTTGCCGGTCGGCTCGTCCGCGAGCAGGAGCGGAGGGTTGTTCACGAGCGCGCGGGCGATCGCCACGCGCTGCTGCTGTCCGCCGGAAAGCTCGGTCGGCTTGTGGTCCATCCGGTCCCCGAGACCGACTCTTTGCAGCAGCGGCAGGGCGCGCTCCCTGCGCTGACGCGCAGGCACCCCGCTGTAGATGAGCGGCACTTCGACATTTTTCAGGGCGGAAAAACGGGGAAGGAGGTTGAAGGTCTGGAACACGAAGCCGAGCTTGCTGTTTCTGACCGATGCAAGCTCATCATCGGTCATCGTGCTGATCTCCCGGTTCTCGAACCGGTAGACCCCGCTGGTCGGCCGGTCGAGGCATCCGATGATGTTCATGAGCGTGGATTTGCCGGAGCCGGACGGCCCCATGATGGCGATCAGTTCGCCCTTTTGGACCGCGAGGGATACGCCGGAGAGGACCTGCAGTTCCATCTCGCCCATCCGATAGGACTTGGTTATCTTGGAAAGATCGATCATTACGCGTCAATGTGCTTATGCGTGAATGCGGCGGATCTACTCCACCTTCACCTTGACCCCGTTCTTCAGGCCCTCCGCCTCGGGCGTGGTGATGACAAACTCCCCGACGACAAGGCCTTTCGTGATCTCGGTGAAGCTCCAATTCGTCTCGCCGACCTCGACCGGCCTCAGCCGAGCGATGGCTGCCGCTCCGGTCTTCAGCGACTTCCCTTCGGCAATGAACACCTGCTTCCGGCTGTCCCGCTCCACGACGCACTGGGAAGGCACGGATATCACGTTCTCGAGGGTCGTGATCAGGATCTCGATGTCCGCCGACATGCCCGGCTTCATCCGGGCGTCCTTCTGGTTGAAATAGATCCAGACGTCGGCGGTCCGGGTCTCGAGCTTGCCGCCGCTCACGATCGGCGATATCCGTCCGACCACACCCCGGAATTTTTCCCCGGGATAGGCGTCCACGGTGATCGTGACCGGCTGGCCGAGCTTGAGACGTCCCACGTCCACTTCGTCGATCGTTGCCAGCACGTAGATCCGGTCGGGATTCACGATCTGGACGATCTGTTTGCCCGGCAGCAGGAGCTCGCCGACCTCGGTATACTTCTTCGCGATCACGCCGCTGAAGGGTGCCAGAATGATCGAATAATCCCGTTTCACGCCCGAATCGGCCTTCGCGGCCTCATACTGGGATTTTGCCACCTCATAGGCCTTGCGCGCGGTGTCAAGATCCTGCTGGGCGACCATGCCTTTCTCGAACAAGCCCTCGGTCCGCTTCAGGTTCTTGTCGGCCTCATCATAAGTCGCCTTGCTCTGGGCCAGGACGCTTTCGCTCTGGACCGACTCCTCGGTCAGGTCGAGCCTGCAGATGAGCGCGCCGGCCTTTACGATATCGCCCTCGCGGACCGGAAGCGCCACGACCCTGCCTGTTCGCTGCGCGGAGAGCGTTACTTCCGTTTCCGATTTGATCGTGGACGTCGTTGTGGCGTTCACGACCACGCGCAGCTCGCCGGGTTTGATTTCCGTAACCTTGACCGGCACGGGCTTCTTCCCGGTGAGCATGATGACGGCTGCGACGACGGCAACAAGCGCAACAATCCAGATAAGGGTCTTTTTCGTCATGAATGCCATATATGCCGATCCTGAATGGGGCATTGATAAAAGCGAATTACCGGCCTGAAAAAGTCCTGATCCTTCATCCCAGAATCGTATAAATCAGCGCAAAATAATTTTTTAGGCCCTTAGTCCTGCATTGAAACGGCGGTATTCTAATCCACCTTCTCGGCCTTGTATTCCAGCCTCTCCTTGATGCTTTTCATGAACCCCCGGGCCACCTCGCCGAGCTTCTCGGCAACAACGATGTCCTGGAGCATGCTGAACCTTCCGGTCACATGGCCTTCGATGCGGTAGGTGATCTCCGTCTCCTCGTCATTGACCCTGCGGAGAAGGACCATGCCGGCGGCCTTCATGTGCTCGCCCGTGGCTTCCCAGGAAAGCCGTTCGTTCTCGACCATCTCGGTCGTGTGCGTATTCATCTCCAGGGTCCTGCTGAACGGCCCCAGCGAGAACTTCACGGTCCAGACCGAATCGAGATCGTTGATTATCTTCACTCTAACGCATCCCGGGAACAGGCAGCCGACCTCCTTGCGGTCGGTCATGAAGGACCAGACATATTCGATCGGCAGCCTGATGGTGAAGACAACTTCTTTCGATGGCATAGCCCCGACCCTCCTTTTACCCGCTTGTCTCCAGTCTCCTTATTCGTACCGCGAGCCCATCGCCTTGAGCAGCCGCGCAATTGCGAGAAAGTAGTCATAGAGCGCCTGAACGTGGTCTCTCTCGGCATTGACCGCGGAAAGCTGCGCATCGGTTACCTCAAGATAAGGACCGATGCCGGCCTCATATCTGCCTTGCGCGGTCTCCAGGTTCTCTCTGGCCTTTTGCAGCGAACTTTCCATCACGTCGATGCGCACCTTGGCGCTCTCCATGTCCGCGTAGGACTGGTTGACCTCAAGCAGGATCGACTGCCGGGCAGCGGCCTTCTGGAACTCAAGGGCGAGAAGGTTCGCCCGCGCCTCGCTCACTTTGCCCTTGGTGAGGCCGCCTTGGAACAGAGGAACGCTCAGGAGAACCCCCGCGTTCCAACTGTTGCCTATATCACCCCGGAATGCTCCCATTTCGGCGGTTCCCGATGCAAGATTGTACGAACCGTTCGCCGAAAGCGTCGGGAAATAGGCCGCTTCCTCCGATTGCAACTGGGCCTTGGCAGCCTCGATGTCCGCCTCTGCTTTGAACATTTCGGGACGGTCCTTCAGCGCATCCGCCTGCGCCTGTTCCAGGGTCGTCATTGCCGGGACCGCTGGGAGCTGGTTCTCGATCTCCGTCGGTTGTCCGGGATCGATGCCCATGGCATTGTTCAGAACAATGGTCTGAATGCGGACGCTGTTCTTCGCATTGATCAAGCCGAGCTTGGCGTTGTTCACTTCCACCTCGGCGCGGGTCACATCGAAGCGGGGCTTGGAACCAGCCAGAAAGAACGCCTGGGCCTGTTTTAAGTGACTTTCGGTCTGTTCGATCGTCTTTTGGGCAACTTCTACAAGCTTCTTGGCCGCGAGCACTGCATAATACGCCTGCTTCACACTGAGGACGACGTCCTGAACCGTGCGTTCGAGTTCATGTTCAGATGAACGCGTGCCCCATCGGGCGGCATCGAGCGCGTTGCCCGTCTTCCCGAAATCATACAGCAGAACGTTCAGGGACAGTGTGGTGTTATAGCCTTTTGTCACGCTTGACCCGAAGGCGCCGCCCGCTGCCCGGGAAACAGAGTATCCGGTGCTGGCGTTGAGCTGCGGCAACAGGGGGGAGCCTGACTGCGTTTCGCGGCCCTTGCCGGCGTTGACTCCCTGCTGCGCCGCCTGTATGGTCGGCTGCTTTCCGAGCGCGGTCTCTATGCAGTCGCGCAGAGTAAGCGTTTGCGCCGCAAGGGCCGGAGGGGACAGGGCCGCAGAGGCCAGCAGGAGCAGTATGAAAACGCTACGACGCAATCGTCCGTACCTCTTGGCAATTATATCATGCTGACTCCGGCCCGGGCAGGGCAAACCCCCGGCCGTGCAACATTCACGTTCAGCCCGCGAGCCGCGAGATCAGCGTCATCACCGCGCCGGACAGGAGCGGTATTGCAAGATTATCGTTCACCGGCAGCGGCAGTATCTCTATGCCGGCCGCGGCGATGGCTCCGACGAGAATGACGCCAGGCACTACCGGAATCCCGGCAAGCGGCAGGAGGAGGCCGGCTACGGCAGCGGCAGCAACAAAAGCGATGGTCCCTTCGAGGCTCTTATCGCCGATCTTCGTTCTGCCGAAGCGCTCTCCGATCGTGGTTGCCGCCACGTCCCCGCATGCCAGAAAACAGATCGCTGCCGAGGCGATATCGCTGCGGAACAGATAGCAGCAGAGCGCGATGCCGAGGATGTACGGGGCGGTGCCGGTGAGCTTCGCGGCCTCGTTCTGGCGAATGAAACCGGGGAACCGCAAAAAGATGAATTGGTTGAGGGCTGCCACCCTGAGCCGCGTCACATCGAGAGCAAGGACGATAAGGAGCAGGACCGCGTAGACAACGAGCGCCTGTCCCCTGCCGAGAATATGGTAGAGAGAGAGCAGCCCGAGGCCTCCGAGCATATGATACAGCTTCCGTCCCGTGTGTTTCATATCTCCTCATCCCTCATGGACAGAAACCCGCCCTCGCCGATCCGGCGGGAATGCAGGGCAGTACGCGGTCTTATTTATGGGGAGGTGCGAACGGCATTGGGCAGCCCGCAGACGGGGTTCATATCGCACCGTTCGCATTCGATCTGGATCGTGCTGTGCATGATCTTGAATCTCGCGGAGAGCATCGCCCTGATCCGGTCGAGCAGGTCCCGGTTCAGGCTGACGAGCTGGTCGTCAATGATGACGTGGGCGCTCATGGCATAGACGCCTGAGGTGATGGTCCAGACGTGGATATGATAGGCTTCGCGTACCCCCTCGATCTTCTGGAACTCCAGGCCGACCGCATCGATGTCGATATGGGCGGGTGCCGCCTCAAGCAGGATATTGACCGATTCCTTGACCAGGGCCCAGGCCCCGTAGACGATCACGAGCGAGATCAGGATGCTCAGGATCGGGTCCACCAGGTACCAGCCGGTATAAAGGATGATGACGCCTCCGATGACGACGCCGACCGACGACAGGGCGTCGCCGAGGATATGCAGGTAGGCGCCACGGATATTCAGGCTGTCGCTGCTGTGCTTGTTCAGGACAAAGGCGCCGACGATATTGGCCACCAGACCGATGGCCGCGATAATCAGCATGAGTTTGCCGCCCACGGGCTCCGGGTGCCTGATCCGCAAATAGGCCTCGTAGATGATGTAAAAAGACACCAGCACCAGAACGATGCCATTCACGAATGCGGCGAGGATCTCGAGGCGGTAGAATCCGAAGGTCTTTCGCTCCGTGGCAGGCATGGAGGCAAACTTCATGGCAAAGAAGGAGAGGAGCAATGCCAGATTGTCCGTCAGCATGTGTCCCGCATCAGACAGGAGCGCGAGGCTGTTTGAAAGCACTCCGCCGACGACCTCGGCAACCATCATGAGGACGGTGATCGCGAGTGCGACGAGCAGGTCGCGCTTTCCTCCGGAAGGCAGGGAGAAACTATGAGCGTGACCGTGAGCATGACCATGGTGATCGTGAGCATGATCATGGTCGTGATCGTGATGGTCTTCGTATCGTTGTGCGACCGTCATGCGATATCCCCGTTCTTATCCCCTTTTTCCCAAAACGTCAGGCCACCTGATTTTTTTATGGCGCCGATTTCCGCCGCATAGGCATAAAAAGCGAGCAGCCCCCTTTTCTCGAATTCGGTGAGATCATAGCTGAACGAGCTCCAATAATCGGCCAGCAGCGCGGCCGGAAGGCCGAACCGGCCGGATTGCGACCGGGCCAGTTCGGGAATGTTCGCCAGCCCATACGCCTTCGATGCGACTACTATATCATAAAGCACGGAGAGGTCCTTATCAATGCTTTTCTTGTAGTTCACCTGCCAGAGGGCGAACACAAAGGGCAGGCCCGTAAACTCGTGCCATACCTTCCCGAGATCGAAGAGATGGGGGTATTCAATCGTCGGCTTCGTCTTCAGGGCGAGGTCTCCGATGAAGAGCATGGCATCTGCACGCCCGTACGGGTCGTCGATCCCCTGTGCGAAGGTCGTATAGACCGGTCGCACCTTCTTGTAGCGTTCCAGAAGTATCCTGAGCAGCACGACAGAGGTTGCAGAAGCAGACGTCAGGGCCACCGTCCTCCCATCCAGTTCTTCCATCGGAGCGCGGCTCTGCAGGATGATGCTTTTGACCTCATGGGGCGACGTGATGGACAGCCCCGGCAGCAGCAGATAGCGCCCGGGATTCATTGCATACTCTATCGAGGAGGAGGGCGATACGTCCACGCTACCCGCGTGCAGCATGCGGTTCAGTTCTGTGGGGATGCCCTCGACGAGCGCGAAGGGAAACGGTATCTTCCCCGTCACGATCCCGGCATGAGGCGGGAAGCAGTTTGAGTAGATGATATGACCGAGTTTGAGCATCGTTAGTCCGGCACCTCGAACCCCGAAATGGGTGGAGAGTATGCGATTTCATTCAGAGAGCCGTTCGCTATTGCATTCTGAGAGGCCCCCGTTCTGCATGTTCTTTGTGTTCTTCAAAATTAAGCATTGATATTCGATCCTGTCTTCAAGGCCGCGCAAACCATCCCCTCGAAGAAGTATTCCGCCCACATTCTCACGGACTTCTGTCTGGCAAGGGAACAGTGAGGGGGAACATACTTCCAGCCACGGCAATCAACGTCCGGGAGAGGTTCGGCGGGAAGTTACGGGTATCGTTCCGAAAGAAGATCACGGGGGCGGGTGGAGAGTGCGGCTCAACGCTTCTGCCGGGCGATATCCTCAAAGTTCATTTTTCGTAGCATTTCCGTGAATCGTTCCTGGATGGTGGCCCAGACGGGATTGACGGGGCAATGTTTCGAAAACGAGCACGTTTTTTTATCATACAGGCAGCTGTTCAGATAGACCTTCCCTTCTATCGCCTCGATAACATCAAGCATGGAGATATCCCGGGCCTGACGGGCGAGGGAAAACCCGCCCTTGACTCCCCGGTAGGATCGGACGATCTTTGCCTTCACGAGTTTCTGCAGTATCTTCGCGAGAAAACTTCGAGGAATCTTGTACTCCTCGGAGATTTCATTCACAAAACTTATCTTATTGAACGGCTGGCGCGTGAGATACAGGACGCTTCGTATCCCGTAGTCCCCTTCCCGTGTGATCTGCATGTACGTACTATAGCAAACCTGTCCTCCTTGTCAAGATTATTAGCTTCAGGGACCGGTCCGGAGCAAACCTGCCGGCATCAAAGATTTTTTTATTCTCTTTTATGGTATAATGATCCTGCAAAAAGGAGTATGGGTGAAGCTCTCACTGATCATCACGGCATTGGTACTGGTGGGGCCCGTCCTCGCTTCTGTCCCTGCAGGAGGCGAGAGCGGGGCCGCGGATCGGCATGCACGCGACGCCTCCCCTGCCGCGGAACGTCCTGTGCTCGTGCGCATCGCTGACGCATCAGTCAGCCCGCTCCACCTCCTGCTCGCCGCAGAGCAGGAGGGCGTTGACTGGGCGGCGGGCAAGATCAGGGTCACGGGCATCGGAATGCCCCCCGCGAACGCCGCGAGCCCGACGATTCGAAGAGAGCTGGCGGAGCGTGCTGCCTTGTCCGATGCAGAGCGAAAGCTGGTCAAGGCAGTCTCCGAGATCAAAGTCGGTTCCGACGGTAACGTTCGATCGCACATGGGTGAGCGTGACTTTACCGAGAAGATCCAGGGCTACATCAAAGGATACCACGTCACGGGAGAGCGGGAACGTGACGATGGCGGGATCGAGATCGACGTGGAACTGCCGTTGAACGGGCAGAACGGCCTGTCACGGCAACTGTTTGAGTAGCGTCAACAAACGATGGGTGACCTTAAAGCTCCATTGCCGGTAAAACCGTTCGTGGGCATGCTTTCACCCGAAGCGGACCTGTTCCTTCAATGTGCGGCCATCCTGGCTGACGAATACGGTCCCCTCGACATGGAAAGCGAAACCGAGCCATGGCCGTTCTCGGACTATTACCGCGAGGAGATGGGAAACTCCCTATTCAGGAAGTTCATCTTTTTCCGGCGCGTCGCGCCGCCGGAGGTCCTGCCGCGCTTGAAACATTTCACCACGGCGCTGGAAAAAAGATTTTCCCTTGATTCCCCGTCCGGTGCCCGGCGAAGGATCAATATAGATCCCGGATACGTGACCGAGGCCAAAGTCATTCTCGCGACGACCAAGGATTACGCCCACCGCCTGTATATCGGTGAACACGTCTACGCCGAGGTCACGCTGAGATATGACAGCAGATTGAATACGTTCGCAGCCCTTGAACATACCTATTTTGATTTTAGGACGGAAGACTATCTACGATTATTCAACAAGGCAAGGGACGGGCTTCGGCAGCAGCTCGGGCGGAAACCGGGGTGAAGGAGCCGCATGAGTTCATGCGGTCGTGGACGCTGCTGGTGCAGACGGGGATTTGTCCTTCCAGTCGGGATTCAGGGAACAGACGCTGGCTGCCGACTTCAGAGTCTCGGGCGGGATGAACTCATGGACCGGGAGATTGATCCTGTCGAACGGGATGACCTCCTTCTCAACGAAGCTTACGCGGAGCTTGTTCCACATCACGAACTCCCGTATTGACTGCCGAATCTGCTCATGGACCATCATTTCGATGACTTCGAAGCTTATTTTCCCGGTTTTCAAGAAAAGCACGCCGATCGGAGCCACGGCGCTCTTCTTCTGATTCATCAAGATTTCCAGAAGCTCGCCTTCCGTGATGATGCCGTCCTCGACGAGGAGATCCCCGATGGCGCGGGAATAGGGAGAAGATGCCTGCAGGACCTTCCCCTTATGAAGGATGATGGTTCCGATGTTGTTGCCGGACTCAAGAACTAACTCTCCGGTCGCTTCTTTGAGCCCGAGGAGCAGCAATATATCCTGCAGGGTAAATCCTGTCGTTTCGCATTTCATCGAGATTTATTTAACCACAAAAAGATTGTCCTGTCAAACAAGGATTCACCCGGTTGCACTCAGTCCGATGAAACGGCTTTCAGAGAGCCTCCGTCCGCAGGACCACCGGTGCTCTTGGAACATTCAAGCGCCGCTTTGACGATGCGGCCGAGTTCCTTCGCCTTCACCGGTTTGTTGACGTATTCGAACACTCCCAGGCTCAGCGACTTCAGATACGTCTCGACCGCCCCATATGCGGTCAGCATGACCACGGGAACTGAAGGGAGAATCTGTTTCAGGAGAATAAGGAATTCGAGTCCGTCCATTCCCGGCATGCGATAATCGGTGATGACGAGATCAACCTTGGTCCCTTCCCGCACTACGCCCAGGGCGGACTGGGCGTCGGGTTTCGCGATGACCTTGTACCCGAACCGGTTCAACACCTCACCGAGGCTCCTCAGGTTTTCCAGCTCGTCATCAACGAGCAGCAGCGTCTTCATGGTATCAATCTCCCTCCGGCATTCCCCCGACAACCCTCGTTTCGTGCCGGTTTCATTCTGCATCATGATGGACCAAGGTCCCGTTCTAGCCTTGTCTTATGAATACGCCTGAGCGGGCCTCTCTTCGGTCGTAATGCCGTGCTTCTGGATCTTGCTGTAGAGCGTCGACCGGGGAATCCTGAGCATCTTTGCTGCAAGATGCTTGTTGCCGTGACATTCCCGGAGGGTCCTCACAATCAATTCCCGTTCGGTTTCCTTCAGGGAGAGCCCCTCATGCGCCGACGGGACTGCTTGAGCCCCCCCCTGGATCGATTCCGGAAGATCAGACGGCATCAACTGGCTTCCCTTGGCCATCACCATGGCGTACTCGATGGCATTGATCAGCTCTCTGACATTTCCCGGCCAGGGATATTTGATCAGCATCTCCATTGCAGCGGCTGAAATGGACGTCACCCTGCTTCCCGCTTTGTAGCGTTCCACGAAAGAATTGGCCAGAAGCGGGATATCGCTGGTTCGCTCGCTCAGTCCCGGGAGCGTTACGGAAATGACATTCAACCGGTAGTAGAGGTCGTCCCGGAACAGCTTCCGGGTAACGGCTTCATGAAGGTCGGTGTTCGTAGCAGCGATAAGCCGGAAGTCTACGTAGATCGGCTTTGTCCCGCCGATGCGCTGAAATGACCGATCTTCCAGAACCCTGAGCAATTTAACCTGGAGCGTCAAGGGCATGGTATCGATTTCATCAAGAAACAGGGTTCCGCCTTCCGCGGCCTCTACCCTGCCGATAGCCTTCTGGACGGCGCCGGTATATGCGCCTTTCTCATGGCCGAACAGTTCGTTCTCGATCAGAGTTTCCGTGAACACGCCGCAATTGACCGCCTGAAACGGTCCCTCGGCGCGAAGTGACCCGCTGTGAATCGCCCGGGCAACGAGTTCCTTGCCGGTGCCGCTCTTTCCCTGTATCAGGACCGTGCTGTCGGAGGGAGCAATGTTCTCGATGATCTCATTGATCCGTCTGATCTTCGGATGAGCGCCGATGATCTCATAGTTTTTCTTCAGTCTCCTGATCTCACCCCTCAACTGCTTGTTTTCAATAAGCGAATCATAATAGGTTCTCGCCCGGTCCAGGATCTGGAGCAGATGGGGCGGGGAATAGGGTTTTGCAAGAAAGTCGAAGGCGCCCATCTTCATGGCCTCAACGGCATAATCGATGGTTCCCTTTCCGCTTACCATGATCACCTGCGTTTCCGGTGTTTGCGCCTTGATCGACTTGAGCAGATCTATTCCGGTGATATCCCGCAACATGAGGTCGGTTATCACGACGGAGTATACCTCGCGGGTAGACGATTCCAATGCTTTTTTCCCATTTTCCGCAACCGCGATCTCGTACCTTCCCTCTTTTTCGACGATCTCGCGAAGAGACTCGAGAACAAAGGGTTCGTCATCCACAAGCAAAATATGAGGTCTGCTGCTCATCTTTCCACAGTCCCCGGCTTTTAATTACTAAACCAGCGCGTGTCGCTGCCTATCATTTTAGAGAAAAAAGAGGGAAATCTCAAGTTCTTATCGGTATCCTTCCAAGAAACTTTAACGCCCAGGAACAAGATATTGTCTTCAAACAGTGATTAACGACTTGACTGCACGGCCAGGACCAAGTTCATACTTTAATAGTATAGCAGATTTCAGGGGAATCAAGGGTCTGCATCGTAGAACCGGAGTAAAAGCTATTCTTTTTTGCATTGCGTGCTATCAGGGCATGTTCCGGCGGTAGCAACCGCATCACGATGCCTGTACTTTCTTAACAAATATCTCCCTTGTAATATCCTTGTCTACGGCGATCATGGTTTCACCGAGCTGGATCACATAGGACGGCCTTTTCTGATGCAGCTTCACGATGCTGCCGGGAACGACCCCCATTGCAGAAAGTCTATCAAGCCGAGAATGGGAGCCGGGTGTTATGAACACGATCTTGGCCTGGTCTCCGGGCATGAGATCGGCAATCGGGCCCACGAGAGGCCTCATCTCCTGCTTGAACATGGCGCAGCATTCGCCGCGCGGGATGGGCTTCCCGTCGGGCGAGTTCGGCGGATGGCCGAGCAGTGAGCAGACACTGTCCGTCACCTCCGGGGAAAGAATGTGCTCGAATTTGCACGCCTCCGCCTCAGCCCCATCAAGGGCGAAGAGGTCATAGAACATTCGCAGGGAAAGGCGGTGCCGCCGAACGAGCTCCCGGGCTCTTTTCTCCCCTTTAGCCAGAAGCTCCACGGATTGTCCTTTGATGTCGATCCATCCGTGCTTCGCAAGGTCTTTTAAAATATGTGCGCAGTCCGTGAGAGTACAGCTCTGGACGATCAGGTCCAGGGCAAGTTTCCCCTCTTCTCTCAAGGTCCAGATGATCTCAAACAGCTCGTCTTCCTTTTCGATCTCCGGCAGCACGCACAACGCCGGGTGGCCGGCTTTTCCCTCAACAGTGCTCATGCGGTTATGTTCAGACATCGCTCCTCCTCGGACCATTGGTTCTTGGGTCATCATGCCATCGTTTAGAGTGCTACGTTTAATGCCCTAAGCAGCCAGTTCAGCGCGCCGCCCACGGCGAACGCAAACGGGAAAATGAACGCCACCATATACAGCGCGGCCCTCATCCCCTGCTCCTTGACCATCATGAAAAAGTTCGCGATGCAGGGAACAAACAGGGTAATCACGACAAGACTTACGACGATCTGGATCGGATCGAGCATTCCCTGCTTCGCCAATACAAAGAGACCTGCTGCTCCGTAATCCCGGCGCAAAAAACCGATAACGAATGCCTCGGCGGCTTTGCTCGGCAACCCCAGGAAATTGACCACGATCGGATCCGTCAGCTTCTGCATGTATTCCAGGGCGCCAACTTTATGCCCCACGAAGAGGATGAACGTCCCGAGGATGAATAGCGGTACCGCTTCCTTGAGGTACCACTGCACCCGGGCCAGGGTCTTGACCAGGATATTCGTGAGCTGCGGCACGCGGATCGGGGGCAGTTCCAGTACGAAATCCGACGGTTCGCCCGGGATTGCCCTCGCGGCAAGATAACCTACGAGCAGCATCACCAGGACCACGGTCCCGATCCAAATGGCAGTGGCGTACCCGGAGATGCCGGAGACCATACCAAGCACCACGCCAAGCTGCGCAGAACAGGGCACCCCGAGCGCCAGGAGCAATGTCACGAGGATGCGCTCCTTTCTGGTCTCGAGGATCCGTGTCGTGAGCGTCGCCATGGTATCGCAACCGAGGCCCAGGACCATCGGGAGCACCGCCTTCCCGTTCAGACCCATGATCTTGAATATTTTATTTACCATGACCGCGAGTCTCGGCAGATATCCGGAATCTTCCAGAATACCGAAGGCAATGAAGAAGAACCCCACGATGGGAAGCACGATCGCAACTGAATATGTGAGCGCCATGGTGATAAGACCGTAGTCGCCAACCAGCAATTCCTGCACGAACTTGAACGGGAACACAACATCGACGATCTTCGTGGCCCAGGGATTCAGATAATCTCCGAAAACGGTCTTTTCCAAAAAGTTGACAGCCGTCCCCGCCCCGAGCACGCCTACGAATTGATATACGAGATAAAGTACACCGAGCAGAACCGGCAGGCCATAGAACGGATGCATGGACAGCCTGCCGAGATGAAATGCGATTGCCGAACCTTTTCCCGCTTCGTGGCGGGTCGTTACCTGCGCGAGGAGCTCGTCTGCCTTCTTCATGCGGCGTTGATTGATGAGATAGCCGAGAGAGTTGTTGTATTTCGACTGGATATCCTGCCGTATCTTCTCGATCTCAACGATCACATGGTCCTGCAGGTTCGCGTGGAGCCACGCTTTGAGGCTTTCATCGCCGGCAAGGATCATGAGTGCGAGTGCGCGCCGGGATATGTACGCCTCGGGAAGAAGTGCGGAAACGTCCCTGATACCGCCTTCAATGACGTCTTCGTGCCGGACAGAGATCGATGACGGTCTGGGATGCTGGAGGCCCTTCAAAAGCTTATCAATACCGCTTCTCCTGATGGCAACGGTCTTGACGACCTCTACGCCCAGAATACGGGCAAGCTTTTCCTGGTCGATCATGATACCACGGCTCTTTGCCTCGTCGTCCATATTAAGATCGAGAATGAACGGAATGCCCATTTCCGCGAGTTGCAGGGTGATCAGGAGGCCCCGGCGCAGGTTCTTGGTGTCCGCAACCTGCACCACAACGCCGGCTCGGTCGGTAAGGAGGATGTCCCTCGTTACCTTCTCGTCTTCGGACATTGGCACCAGGCTGTTGACGCCCGGTGTATCGATAACGAGGCTCCGCGTTTTATTGAGAACAGCGTTGCCGTACGTCACCTCCACGGTTGTGCCCGGATAATTGGACACCGTAACATATCTTCCCGTCAGGAGGCCGAAGAGCGCGCTTTTTCCCACGTTCGGGTTGCCGATCAGAAGAATTTTGTGAAGACTCGAATCGCGATCCCGCTCTTTTTCCTGGGAACCATGGTCATGCATGAAATAAACCGCTCCTTGAACGTAAGCTCATCCCGCAGGCTGCTGTTTCTGTTTTCTTCCCTGGCAACTCCTGCACAGGCCGTAAATCTCAAGTTTATGGCTCTGAACCTGAAAACCCCGTTTCCGGGCAACATCCTCCTGCAGCGCTTCGATCCGTCCGTTCTCGAACTCAACGATCTCCCCGCACCGTGTGCAGATGAGATGGTCGTGATGGCCGCCGTCCGATGCCTTGTACTCGTACCGGGTGAAGCCGTCCTCGAACCTGCGCTCCTCTGCCATCCCGGCCCCGGCGAGCAGCCGCAGCGTTCGGTAGACCGTGGCGTACCCGATGCCCGGCTGAGCCTTCCTGACCCGGGCATACAGCTCTTCCGCGCTGACGTGCCTGCCCGCGTCGACGAAGATCCGGAGGATCCGGTCGCGCTGATGGGTGGACTTCAGCCCCTTGCCCGCGAGGTACGCCGCTAATTGTTCCGATGCCCGTTTGTGCATATTCTGATATTGAAAACCATTTTCAACTTTGAGGTTATACCATGACGCCGGGCCAGAGTCAAGCACTTTGCCTCTTTCCCGGACCATAAAAAAGGCCCCTCCCTGCCGGGAGGAGCCTCTCGAACCGTTGGAGCGCATGTAATCAGAACTTCATCTGCCGGTCCCGCTCCTGGTTCCATTTTACCCAGTCATCGGCATCAGCTTTGGGATCGAACTCCTGCGGCTCTGATGCAACACCTTGGGACGAAATGGAGACCTGCTGCATGGCCTTCACGATAACATGCCATTCTTCCAGGGTGACCTCATGCATGGGCGGAGGCACCTCGTGCGGACCGGGGACCGGCACCGGGGCGGTATAGGGGACCTGCTGCCTGTTCGCGCCGTCCTTCGGAGGGCTGGCAACAGAGACCGAACCATCATAGACCTTGACCAGTGCACTCTGGTCTTCCTCCACGTTCACGCGATACACCGTCCCGCGTACGCCCGCAACGGCGTTGCTGGTTTTGACCTCCACCGATGAATCCGGCGTCATCAGCTTTCTCACGTTCGCCCAGAGCTTTCCTACGGCAAGACTCACCTGAACGTTCTTGCTTTCGGTCTTGCTGTCGTACTTCAGCTCGCTCATCGCCAGGTGTGTCTTCTCCGACAGCCTCATCACCGTCCCGTCGGGGAAACGGATCTCGATCCTCGACCGCTCCCCTACCCGGATCTCATGCTCACTTCCGAGCCGATCGCCCTTCCTGAGCGCCCTGCCTCCCGGCCTGCCCTTCGTAAAGACCTGGGCGGTCCCGTCCAGGGCCGTGACGATTGCCTCCTTCCGGGTTCCTGGCTGTTCAGCAGCCGTTGCAACCAACGCGTTGCTCAGCGCAAACACCGCCGCGAACACAAGGAATCGATGCGTGAGACGTTTCATCATACCCGTATCCTTTCTGCGCAAAACAGCTGATCTTCCTATTTAGCCAGCTTGACAATGTCCCCCGGCCTGAATCCGGTCCCGGACCTTGGAGCGGCAATCGACAGGTCCGCCGAATCTCCGAGGTCGTTCTGCTGGACAATGGCTTCGCCAATGGGACTTTCCGTGGTGCCCAGTTTCACCTTCGTGACAGGATCAATGATGTCCTTTCCCGCCCGGAAAATCTTCAGCTTGTCTCCGACGTTCAGGCCGGACTTCTGACCGGCATTGATGTAGAGACTGTCGCCGTCAACCTGGGCGATCCGGCCGGTCCACCTCCGGGTGCCGAGTTTCTGCATCATGTTGACCATCGCCTTGGTCAGGGCGTCCCTGAGCGCCCCGTCTCGAAGATCGGGGTCATAGCCGGCCTTGGACCCCATGCCAAGAACCCTGCTTACGGATTTTGAGTAGATGCCTGCCCCCGAATCGGCCATGATCTGGACGCCCGTTGTCGTGTCGACAATGCGATAATCGACGGTAACCCGTGCGATCTGCTTCTTGCTTTTGGCTACGAGATAATCAGAGCCCTCTTCAGCCTCGGAATAGGCAGTGACCGCCCCGGTCACGATAGCATTCAATCCCAGGACCTGTCCCATCTGGGCCGCCGTATCGGGATTGATGGCGCCTGACGCTCCCATGCGCTGCTGCGCCAGGATAGAATCCATGTCCTGCTGTGGGATCACGATGAAGCGGTCCGTCTTCTGCAGGATCGTGCCGAGGATGTCTGCCGCCGCCTCGCCGATGCCGAGAACCTTCGAGGGCGTCTTGTTCTGGAAGTTCACGACGCCGACCCGCAGCTTCGGCCCCCGGTATTCGTTGACGTCGCTCGTCTGCGGCAGTTCCTTTGACGTTTTGGTCAGTGTGGTGTCGTCTTTGGTCTGTCCCTTCATGCGGGGAGCGCAGCCGCTCGTTGTCGTGACAGCACAAACGGCCGCAATGGTGCAGAGTGTAATAACCAGAAAGCGTTTCAGGATTACCATGTCATTCCTCCTCTTTCCTCTGTCTCGGTCAATTAGTGGGCCCGTTCATCAGGTCCAAGAGCCCCTTCGCTTCGGTGTAATCCGATGGGATCTCAAAGAGCGACGGCGGAGGTGTTCTCAGGGAAATGTTTTTCAGCTCCGTCGTTGTTTGCGCATCGCTGTTCTCAACCTCGCTCTTGATCGTCAATGCATCAAGGTCCCGCGCATTCCAGATGAATCCCTCCTCCACCCTGCCATTCTGATAAGTGATCCTCACCCGGTACTTGTCCGCGGGATGTCCATCGACCACCTCGCTGCCGATGTTCGTTTTCTCGATTTTTGGCTTTTCGAAAGCGAAGCTGTCCTGTTGACCCGGAGTGTTGACTATGTATTTACGCACATTCGGGTACAGTGTATAGTTCTGCCTTTTGTCTCCGAGCTGGAGCAGTGAAATCCTGTTCATTGTTTGCGGCATGCTCTCCGCGTTGTTTGCCATGGCCGCCAGGTCAATGTCCATGCGAAGCCGCTCACCCGCTTTTGCAATCGGGATCGTGAATTTCATTCTTTCTCCGCTGCCCTTGTAAAGGGTGACTGATACCAGCTCTGCAGAAAAGTTCCTTTTTCCATAATCCAGGTAGCCGAACGCGGGGGCGTCTGGCGGCTGCACGCGAAGAGGCGCAGACTGAGGCTGCGGGCTTACAACGGCAACTGCGCCGGGGCCGGGACCCCAAGGAAGGTTTGCGGTGACCCGCCGCGCCATCTCTGTCGCCTCATAGTTGAGGTGGATGCCGACAGCCTTGGTCAGCAGCTTCGCGCCCAGACCGTAGGCAAATGCCTGGCCGACGTTGCGTTCGCCGGTCTCAACGCTCTCGATCGTCACCCACGGGACATCCTTTTCCCTGGCGTCTGCGGCGCGGGCCGCGGCAGAGGCAACGCTGCCGCTCCTCCCGGACATCCTGGTCTCGGTCCGGACACCGAGCCCCCGCTCCCAGAAAGCCTGTCCGTTGCGGGTATTCACAAGCCTGAATGTTGCCCGTACCTTCCTGACATCCAGCAATCCCGTGGTCGTCTCATCGAAGTCCATGAGTGTGCCATACAGGACGCCGTCCACGCCGAGCACCTCGCCCAGCTTTTGCGGCGTCGTCAGGGAGAGCTGGCCGCCGAGATTGATCCCCATCTGGTCCCGGAGTATCTGGTCCGTTTCTTTCACGTCCCTGATGACATACGACTTGCCCTCCAGCGCCTCGATCATTTTTTTTCGGACTACCTCGGGGCCGTCCACATCGGTGGTATCGTTTTTCATCGGCAGCACCGCCACCCGCTTCAAGGGGTTGCTCGCATCATGATAGCGAGGGACCGGACGTGGGACCGCACAGGCCGATAGTGCGAGGACCACGCTTCCTGCTGCAACCAGCCTTGCTATTCTGTTCATTGGTCCGTTATCCTTCCTGCACCTGACGATCACTGTTTGTCTTCATCGCGACGGATGCAGATGCCGATTGTTCGTTGTTCGACTAATAGACAATGATGACGCGGCAATACTGCAGAAAATCACCCTTTGCGGAAAGCTTGCGGAGAGCGTCTGCATCGAGCTGCGCGATCACGATGTCGGTTCTCGCTGCGCCTGAAGCCTGCATTCCCCTGATGACGGCAGGATTGTCGGTGACCCGGAAATTGTTTGCAGCCGCGTTCACATCCTTGGCGTATCCTGCGACTCCCTGCTCGACGGCATTGGTCCTGGTGACCACCTGGCCAACGTAGACCTCCTGGCCCTTCTGGTCGACAATTTTCGGCAGCAGGGCCGGCCTTAACCCGAGACCTCTTCCGTCAATCACAAGACCGGTCGCGACGCCGCCCTTGAATGCCACGGTCGCATCCGCTGGAGGATTGGGCGCAGGCTGCGGAACTTGAGGCATCTTCGGCTCAGACGGAGCAGGGGCAGGCTTGGCCGGTTCCGGCTTTGCCTCCGGAAGAGGAGGCGCCGGAGGAACAGGCGCCGGCCTCGCCGGTTCCGGTTTTTTTCCCGGTGTTGACGGCTTTGCTGGTGATGGTTGCAGCGGCTTTCCCTGCGGCTGAGGAACAGGCGTCGTTGATCGTCCGAAACTGTCCGGCACGACCGCGTTCAAGAAGGCGCCTTTCATGCTCATTCCGACGAGCACTTCAACGGAACCGTCAGAAAGGTATTGCGTTCTCACGACGCGGGCCCCCTGAACGATTCCGTCCACTCTGGTCCTGATCACATCGCTTTTCACCATGAAGTTCTCCACCACGCTTTCGGAATCCACCCGAACGCCTTTCACGGTCTCAAGCAGGTTCCTGATGGCGACAACAAAGGCGGCGCGTTCTGCCATGGCACGGGCCTGGGCCGGGTTGACTGCCTGGGACGGTGGAGCGCCGGTTCCCTTCGCATACACTTCGCCGACGGTCCAGTTGATCGACCCATTGACGGTCGACTCAATCGCGTCCGAAGGACCGGGTGTCTGGGCTGCCGCGATGAACGGCAGGACAACAGACAGAAGTGCAGCAATAATTCCTGAATGAATGGAGTCCATGATCTCTCGCTCCTGATGAAGAAGATTTCCTTTCACTGCCCGAAATGACCCTATTTTATCACAAAATCGAGCACCGTTTCCCTGCCGGCAGCGGCTTCAGCCGTCCCGGCTGTTTCTTTGTCACCGTTTAAGACCGAAACCCGGTACTGTCCGGGAGCCAGCCCGTCTATCCGGTAGGTCCCGTCCTTGTCAATAGGGACTCCGAAGCTGGTGCTCCCCTCCCGGTAAAAGACATCGCCGTCCGAAACCGGTTTTCCAGATGCGTCGACTACTTTGCCCCTGATCACGCCTCCCGGTTGGAGCGTAAAGTCCAGGGCATAGACCTGCCCCTGCTCGACCCGCACTTCACGGGATGATTTTGTGAATCCCGGCCCTCTCACCTCAACACGATACGTTCCCGGACCAGCCAGAGCCGTGACATAGCGGCCGTCAGTGAAGGGAGAGGGCGTTCCCCTGCCTTCTTTCCAGAGGACAACACTGCCCTTCGGAACAGGCCTGCCGTTTTTGTCGCTGACCTTGCCCGTGACCAGGGCGGAATGCTGAACGGTGTCCATCCTCCTGCCGAGTCGTTGTTCCCTCGGCATGGGCAGTTCATCCACCACGGCCGTTTTGTCCGTCTCCTGGAAAATGGTATAAAACGTCGCCTTGTCCACGTCAAGGAATCCTCCGCGCACGGCCCCCGGCATATCCATGCCATCGATGCGCAGAATGATGTGAAAAGGATCGACGAAATTGTGCGAGTGTTCGGCATCCGAGAAGACCCACCCCGTATCAGGATAATAGATCTCAAGGTACGCATGGTACCCGCCGTCGTTCACCTTGACGCCCCAGTATTCTTTTGAGAACCCCCATTCATACCCGGGGGGCAGATAACCGTGGACGACGCGAGCAGGGATACCGGCGGCACGCAGCAGGGCGACGGACAGGTTCGAATATCCCACGCAGTAGGCTTTCCTCGTGCGCAATGCCGAAAGCGCATCGGTCGGAACCGTGATGCTGGTATCAAAGGTCAGGTTGTCTGCGATCCAGGAGAGGATCGCATTTGCAGCCTCGTGTACGTAACGGCTTTCACGGGTCACGTCCCTGGCAATCTTCACTAGCGCCGGGTCGCCTGACTGCCGGTCCGCCTCGGGCGTCAGATACTGCGAAATCGACTGCGGCAGCACACCGGGCGCAACGGGATAGGACACACGTGTTTTCATGGCGTGCATGCGCGACGTGACCTGCACTCGCTTGCTGAACTCGTCCTGGCTGATGACCCTCTGCTCAAAGGACTCATTCGTGTAGTCGGGAATGAAGGCTACGCCGCGGGGGTTTACGATATCATAAACGACCGTGTGCTCGCCGTCCAGAATCTTGAGGTGGGCGCCGGCCTTGCCGGCGGAAAGAAGGAGGCACAGTACGGCAATGAGGGATGGCGTCAGCGGTCCAATTCGCATGGTATTAAAAAACCCGCCCCTGACCGGGGCGGGCACGGCAGCTAGAACTTCAACTGGTTCTTGAATTCACGGATGGCGAGAAGCGCATCCGCCCCGGATACGGGGTCTCCCGGCCTGAACTCGCCGGTAGCCTTGTCAGCCTCGATGAAACCTCGGGACGTCACGACCATAATCGCGTTGAACGCGTAGTGGTCGCTCCGCACATCGGGGAACAGGGACGCGGAACCGACGTATTTCGTGGCCAGCTTTTCATCGCCGCTCACCCGGACGAGGACATCCTCCAGCATCAGTGCAAATTCTGCCCTGGTTATGAGTTTGTCCGGCTCGAAGGTATGGTTGGGGCCCGCCTCCAGCCCGCGCACGTGCAGTTTGAGCACGGTGTCGATGCTCGGCTTCAGCCAATTGTCCTTGATGTCGGTGGCCGCTTCCATCTTGACGACGGTTTCGGTCGTCATCGCCGACGCCGTGGCTTCTTCCGGCGCCTTGAAGGTCGTGTCATAGGTCTTGGCGCCGCGCTTCGTGAAGAGCTTTTCCAGGTCCATCTCCTGCACGAACAGCGCGGCGATATCAGCGCGGTCGAGCCTGTCAATAAGCGCGATCTGCTTGCCGATCACCGAGCCTGGTGCGGCGCGCTGGATCTTCTGGATCGTGGCCCATTCGGCGTTCGCCTCGGCGGTGAACTCCTTGTTCAGCTCGATCACCCGGCGGAACATGTTCGCGGCCTTATCAAAGTCAAAGGATACCTTGTAGGCCAGGCCCATGTAGTAATGAAGGGGCGCGCTGCCGGGATCCTTGTCCTGAGCAGATTTAAACTCCTTCTCGGTCTTTTTCAGCCAATCCTCGCCCCGCTGCATGCTGAGGAGGCGTATCATGCCGATCCGGGATTCGACACCTTTTTCGTCATAGCCCCTCGCCTTATCCATGTTCTCGAAAGCGGCCTTGAAATCGCCCTTCTTCCCAAATGCCAAGCCCTTGCCGATGTAGCCGAGAGGAGATTTCGGAGCAATCGCCACGGCACGATCAAAGGATTTCATGGCTTCATCGATCTGGTTGCTGTCAAGGTATTTAAGACCGTTCCGGTAATGGTAATCGGGAGTATCCAGCACCGACGTGGGGGGAACAGTCTTGGTCCCGCACCCGGCCGCCAGAACGGCCAGGACCGCCGCAAACAGCATGATCCGCTTCAGATGGATAGTCATTCCTGCCTCCGTAGTCTCCAGGTTCATTCATTGATTTCTTTTTCAGAAAAAGCGGCCGGCTAATCTACCAGGATGATCACCCTGCACTTTTCGAGCATGCTCAGATTCTGGGACGCGCCCTGCAGGGCGGCCGCATCGGCGTTGGAAATCACCAGGTCGGTCCTGCCCTCTCCCGAGGCCTTGATTGCCTTCACGACAAGCGGCTTATCCGCCACCCGGGGGTTGGTTTGGACCGAGGCGGGATCGCCCTTGAGATATCCGGCCATACCCTCTCTGACCGCCCAGTCCCGGTTGATCTGTGCCGATCCGTAGACCTCCCTGCCGTCCTCGTTCAATATCTTCGGCGCCATGGCAGGCCTCACCCCCAGCCCCCGTGCATCGACGACCAGCCCCGTGTAGAGCTGCCCCTGGACACCGGGTGCCGGCATCGCCGGTGCAGCGCCCGGCGCCGCGTTCGGCGTTTTCGGAATCAGCGCATCGGCGAGTGCGCCCGTCAGCTTCATGCCGACGGTTACTTCCACCGAACCGTCAGACATGTACTTCTTGTCCATGATCGTAGCTCCCTGGACGATGCCGTTTACCTGGGTCTTGACGACGTCGCTCGTCACGATGAAGTTCTCAACGGTGGTCGCAGAATCTACCCGGACTCCCTTCACGGCTTCAAGCAGGTTGCGGAGCGCCACGACCTGCGCCGCACGCTCCGCCATAGCCCGCGCCTGCGCCGGGTTCGCAGGCTGAGCAGGCGGTGCGCCGATGCCGACTGCCGTGATAACGCTCGTGGTCCAATCGACCTTGCCTGTGCTTCCCACAGAGTCCACGACATCCTTGACACTACCGACCAGTTGTGCAGATGCGCCCGCCGGTACGATAAAAACGACGGCCGTGATCATCACCAGAAAAGCTGCTACAGACCGGAACATAGTATACCTCCCTGCGCTCTCTCAAGAATGGGATCAAAATCCGCGATCAGCCTGCGCGCTTCTTCCCGCGGTGCGGCTGCGCGCGAAAACTCGACGCTACTATTTCATACCGGAATTTCAGAGTCAAGGTACTATTCACCCCGGGGAAGGACACCTCTGGAAAGAAGGGACATGTCTGGTCTCATCGCTGCAGCACGGGAGCGTGGAGAATGCATCCCCCGAAAAGGCATAGGTGACTATACAGAATGCTCCATCTCTTGTCAAGTAAGACAGCAATGACTGCGTTGGCCAGCTCAGCGAGAAGTGTTCCCCGCGATCGCCCCCTCCCGAAATCGTCAGACAGCGCGTGCAATGGTGAGGGCGCTCACGCGAACAGCTCCCGCTTCCTTGAGAATCCGCGAGCACTCATTCATCGTTGCGCCGGTCGTGTACACATCATCGACGATGAGGACCGATTTCCCGATCATCCGGTCGGGGACGAGCAGCGAGAATGCGTTCTTGACGTTCTGGAGCCGTTCCTCGGGGGACAGCTCGACCTGCGGCTTTGTGCGCTTGAGACGGACCAGATTGTCATAGCAGAGGGGAAGGGAAAAGGAATCGGCCACCTGGTTCGCGAGGAGGAGCGCCTGGTTGAATCCCCGCTGTCTAAGACGGCTGCTGTGAAGTGGTACGGGAATGACCAGGTCGAGGGCGCGGACAGCGCCGAGGTTTTCTGCCATCCAGCGCCCCAGCGGCACGCCCAGCGACCTGCACGGGCGGTACTTGAACTGATGGATCGCCTCGCGAAGCGGTCCTTCGAAATAGCCGATGGACACCGCTTGATCAAAGAAGGGAGTCTGCTTCCGGCAGTCGAGACAGCAGTGGTCGGGACTGTGCCGCAGCGCTTCGGAAGACTCAAATTGCCTTCCACAGGAGGGGCAGAGCGGGCCGCTCATGACGGCGAAATCGTTCCAGCAGGCAGAGCAGAAAAAGGGAACGGCCGAATCGCCGACCGAAGAGGAGCAGTAGGAGCAGGCGGTCGGCATCAGGATATCGAGGATTCGGCGCAGGACGTGCATGGGAACGCGCTCCTATCCCTTTTGGAATATCGCGGCAGACTGGCGTTCTGCGGACCCCCTGACGATTCGCCTATGCGATGAGGCTGCTCCCCGTCATGTCAGCCGGCTTCTCGATCTCGAGCAGTTCAAGGACCGTGGGAGCGACATCGGCAAGGATTCCGCGTTCTCTCAAGCCGGCCTTTTCTCCCACGAGGATGAAGGGAACCGGATCGGTCGTATGGGCCGTATGGGGTTGTCCCGTCGCAGGGTCGGCCATCATCTCGAGGTTGCCGTGGTCGGCGGTGATGAGCACGCGGGCGCCTGTTTCCTGCGCTGCGCGAACGACACGACCCAGACACTCGTCGAGCACCTCAACGGCGGCGATCGCTGCAGGGAGCACGCCCGTATGGCCTACCATGTCGGGGTTGGCGTAGTTCGTAAGGATGAAACCATACCGGCGCTTGTGAATGGCGCCAACCAGCTTTTCCGTGATCTCCCGTGCGCTCATCTCCGGCTTCTTGTCGTACGTGGCCACATCCCGCGGCGATGGGACCAGCACCCGGTCCTCGAGCGGGAACGGGAGCTCTTCCCCCCCATTGAAAAAGAACGTGACGTGGGCGTACTTTTCCGTCTCGGCGATGCGGAACTGACTCAACCCGCGCGCGCTCAGCACCTCGCCCAGGATGTTCGTAAGACGGACCGGAGCAAAGGCGACGGGCAGATTGAAGGTCTCGTCATAGGTCGTGAGGCAGACAAAAGACGACAGGTTCGGAAGGCGCTTCCGGCTGAACCCCTGGAACGCGGGGTCGGTCAATGCCTGCGTTATCTCACGGGCGCGGTCGGACCGGAAATTGCAGAAGATGACGGCATCGTTGTCGCTGATCGTAGCTACAGCCCGGTTCGTCCTCGGACCCATGATGATCGTCGGGAGCAGGAACTCATCGGTCCTGTTGTGTTCGTAGCTCTGCTGAACGGCTTCGACGGCCGAATATTTCCTGATTCCCTCTCCCTGGACGAGCGCCTCGTACGCCTTCTGCACGCGGTCCCAGCGCTTGTCGCGGTCCATTGCGTAGTAGCGGCCCGAGACGGTGGCGATCCGGCCTATGCCGATGGCTGCAAGTTGGCTTTCTAGCCGTGCAATGTAGTCCAGAGCGCTCTTGGGCGGCGTATCCCTTCCGTCGAGGAAAGCGTGAAAAAAAACCTGGGAGATGCCCTGTTGTTTGACCAGGTCGAAGAGGGCGGTAATGTGATCCATGCGGCTGTGCACACCCCCGTCCGAAAGGAGCCCCATGAGATGAAGCCGCCCCCCCGCTTGCTTGACACCATTCAGGGCTGACAGGAGCACGGGGTTTTTAAAAAAGTCGCCGTCCCGGATGGACTTGCTGATGCGCGTTGAATCCTGATACACGATTCTGCCCGCTCCCAGATTCAAATGACCGACCTCGGAGTTCCCCATCTGGCCGTCCGGGAGGCCTACCGCCTCCCCCGCCGCATTCAGCTCCGCGTGGGGCCATTCACGCAGGAGCGCCGAGTAGACCGGGGTATCGGCCGATGCGATGGCATTTCCCTCTTTCCTGCTGTTGATGCCCCATCCATCGAGGACGATCAGTATTACTGCTTTGGCGGCCATCGGTGCTCCCCTGTCTAACCAGTTCAAATTCGAATCGCCGGATCTCAAATAACTCCCACCGGCACTTTTCGGACTTCGAAACGTGCTGTGGCTGCACGGGATTGGCGCTCGTGGCTTCTTGGGAATGTAATGACGGGTGCTTGTCCTAGCAGGTTTTCTCGAGATTCACTCCGAAGGTGTTCCACTTGCCGCAGTTCGGACAACGTCCCGACCAGTCCGTCGTCCGGAATCCGCAGCTCGAACAGACATAGGGAATGATGATCTGCTTCCGGAATCCGAGGGCCTTCTTGAATTCCGACGCCGCGAGTCCCAGGGAACCTCTGCGCAGGTAGATGTTGCCAAGCAGCTTGTGCACATCGGGAAACTCCCTGTCTCCCCAATCCACAGAGGAGAGGATGTCGAAAGCCTCGTCGATCATTTCGAGCCGGTAATACAGCTTGCCGAGGAAGAACTTGAGCTGGATGTCCTGCGGCTTCCAGGACAGCGCCTGCTTATAAATCTCGATGGCCTGGCCCGGCTCACCCTGCTTCAGGGTGAGGTCCTCGAGCCGGTGCAGCAGCAGGATCGACGATGTCATCTTATAGGCCTTTCCCCAGAGTTCTGCCGCATCCTTCGTCTTGTTCTCTTCGAAATACACCTCTCCCAGCCCCAGGTAGGCCGGGATGAAGTCCTTGTCGAGCTTGATCACGCCCCGGAATATCTTTTTCGCGCGTTCATTGTCCCCCGCTTCCAGGAGTGACCGCCCGAATTCATACTTAAAACCGACGAGCCGGCGGTGTTCGACCTCCTGCTCCGCCGGCGATATGGGATTGGCAAGCAGGCGGCGCTGGGACTCATAGAGCTCTTCCCATTGATTGAGCCGCTGGTAGAGGTCTCTCATCCTGATCAGTGCCGTCAGGTTGGAGGAATCCTTAGCAATGATCTGCTGGTAGACCTTCAGGGCATCATCGTACCGCTTGGCCTCCTCATAGTCTGCCGCCAGGGAGAACATCACTTCCTGATTATCGGGGTCAAGGTTCAGCGCCCGCTGATGCAGCAGGATCGCCTCCTGCGGGTTCTTCTCGCGCAGTTGGCTGATGCCCATCCGGAGCAGCGTATCCACATGATTCGGATCGATCGCAAGCACTTTCTGGAAGAAGCTCGTGGCCTCGGGATTGCGCTTCGCGAGCAGGGCGTTGAGGCCCTTGGTGTACAGTTCCTGGATCCGGGAACGCTTCTTCTGCTCCCGCTGGACCCGGAGTCCGCGGAGGAACCGCTTCACGTCGCGAAGAAAATAGACGAGGAAGACGACTCCGGCGCCGAAAGAGAGCGAAACAAGGAAAAAGACCGATTTGGATACCTCATAAGATCGGGACGGGAGGAGATTGACCGTGATCATTCCCGGGTTGAACTCGCGCAACGCCACGACAATCAGGACCGCCGCAAACAACATCAATGTAACGAAGAATCTCATCCTCATCCTTTCTCGCCAGAAGATCACCGCACGCGTATGCAGACAGATCCGGGCATCAGTAGTGGTAGGTCTTTCCCGTCACGATCGTGAAGGCGCGATAGAGCTGTTCGAGAAGGACCAGTCTCGCCATCTCGTGGGTGAACGTCAACCGAGACAGGGACACGGTCCTGTTCGAGCCTGTCGTCACCCGCTCATCCAGTCCCAGCGCGCCGCCCAGAATGAAAACGATCTCCCGGACGCCCGATTCTCTCACTCCGTTTAAGAATGCGGCAAATTCATGGGACGTGAATTCTTCACCACGCTCGTCGAGGCTCACCGTGAAGGCGCCGGCGGCGATCGCCTTGCCGATCCGTTCGGCTTCCCGTTTCCGTATCCTCGGGGCCTCTTTCAGGTCCTGGATCTTCTCCTCTTTGAGCTCTCGGACCTCCAGGTCCGCATAGTGTCCCAGGAACCGAACGAACTTCTCCATGCCGTCCCGAATGAACCGCTCGCGGGTCTTGCCCATACAGAGCACGGTCAGTTTCATGGAGCGGCGTGCCCGATTCCTGCGACCCGGATGCCAGCAGACACACGGACAGCGTCACCCCAGAGCTTTTCCAGCGAATAGTACAGACGCGTTTGCTCATCGAAGACATGGACGACGACATCACCGTAGTCCATCAGCACCCAGCTGGATCCTGCCTGCCCCTCCACGTGGGAGGGATGTATCCCGGACCCGGCCAGGACCTGGCCGATTGCCTCGGAGACGGCCGATACCTGCGTGGTGCTGCCCCCGGAGCAGATCACGAAATAGTCGGCGATGGATGTAAGCTTGCGCAGGTCCAGAATGATGATGTCGAATGCTTTCTTGCTGTCAGCCGCCTCTGCGCACTGTTGTGCCGTTTCCCATGAATTAAGCATATAATGTGTTGGTAATTATATAGCGTTCAACGGGTTCAGGCAAGAGGTATTTGACCGAACGGCCATCCCTGATCCGCTCCCGGATGTCCGTTGAGGAAATGTCGTAGTGCGGGATCTTTTCCAGATACAGGCACGCGGTTGCCGTCCTCATCGTAATCTCGCGCATCTCTCCACGGTCCAGCCGGTCAAGATCCTTGGCGGCATGCTTCATGAAATCGATTGCGGCAAGTTCCGAAAAGGGGTAGCCGGGCCTCGACAGGATGACGAACGCACACCGTCCAAGCAGGCGTTCCCATTGGTGCCACGACTTGATTTCATGAAAAGAATCCACGCCGGTAAGAAAATAAAGTTCAGCGCCGGGCAGGGAAGAACGGAGCGCGTCGATGGTGTCGATCGTATAGGACCTGCCGCCCCGTTTGACCTCGATGTCGGAAAGCTCGAAGGGGGGATTGCCGGAGATCGCGAGACGGACCATCTCCATGCGATGCGCGGCATCGGGCATCGCTTCCTGTTTGTGAGGAGGAAGCGCGGTAGGAATGAACAGGATGGAATCGAGGCTCAGCCTCTCCCGCACTTCCTCGGCCGCTGCGAGATGACCGTAATGGATTGGATTGAAGGTCCCGCCGAGAATACCGATACGCTGCTGCAAACTGCCTCCGCAAAGTCCGGTCCGTTGAACATCATCCGCCAGGAATCGGGATCGTTCCGATGCCGTATGCCGGGAACCGCGCCGCGCTTTATCTTCTGATCTGTCCGTTCCCGAACACGATGAACTTGGTGGACGTGAGCTCCTCCAGGCCCATCGGTCCCCGGGCATGGATCCTGGTCGTGGAGATGCCGATTTCGGCCCCCAGGCCGAACTCGAAGCCGTCGTTCAGCCGGGTGGAGGCGTTCACGAACACGGCCGAAGCATCCACTTCCCGTTGGAACCGCATTGCGCTCGCATAGTCGTCGGTCACGATCGCTTCGGAGTGCTGCGAGCCGTGGGCAGCGATGTGTTCCATGGCATCGTCCATGCCGTCCACGACCTTCACGTTGAGCACCAGATCGTTGTACTCGGTGTCCCAGTCCCTGTCGGTGGCGGCCTTGACGGCAGGCACGAGAGCCCTGGTTCGCTCGCAGCCTCTGATCTCGACGCCGGCCTTCATGAAACGGTCGAGCATCGCCGGCAGAAAGGATGAGGACAGGTCCTTGTGCACAAGCATGGTCTCCATGGCGTTGCACGTTCCCGGCCGCTGGACCTTGGCATTGAAGCAGATCTCGCTCGCCATCTCCGGGTCGGCCTTGCAATCGACGTACACATGACAGATGCCCTTGTCGTGTTTGATCACGGGAATGGTAGAGTTCTCGGAGACCATGCGGATGAGGCCTTCCCCGCCGCGCGGGATGATGAGATCCACAACGCCGTTCAGCTTCAGCATTTCCATGACGCAGGTGCGGTCGGGGTTCTCGATGAACGAGACCGCGCCGTCGGGAATCCCAGCTTCGGCCCCTGCCCGGGACAGTACCTCGACGATCGCCGTGTTGGAGTGAACGGCCTCCGTACCGCCCCGGAGCAGCACGCCGTTCCCCGACTTCATGCAGAGCGCCGCCGAATCAGCGGTCACATTGGGCCTTGATTCATAGATGATCCCGATGAGGCCGATCGGCACGCGCATCCTGCCCACCTGCATGCCATTCGGCCTGCGCCACATCCTCGTGACTTCGCCCACGGGGTCGGGCAGGGCCGCAACCTCGCGCAGGCCTTCAGCCATGGTCCGGATCCGGTCCGGATTCAGCGTCAGCCGGTCGATCATGGCCTTGGACAGTCCCTTCGTCTCCGCAGCGATCAGGTCTTTTTTGTTTTCCTTGATCAGTTTCTGGGCACCCTGCTCGAGTCCCGCCGCCATTTTAAACAGGGCGTTGTTCTTGATCTCTGTCGACAGGTTCGCAAGCCTGCGCGACGACGCCTTGGCCTTCCTGGCCTTGTCGGACACATACTGTTTGACGTCCACCGGTGCCTCCTGTCCTTATTTCAACAGCTTTTCGATGCTCGCCCGTAACTCGGCTTCGTCCCTTATCTCGCCGAAGATGATGTCCTTCACCTGCCCATCGGACCCGATAAAAAATGTGGTCGGAAGAAATCGCACCTGGTACATCCCGGAGACCTTTCCGGCGCTGTCGCTCAGGACCGTCGGTTTGCTCACCTTGAGCTCCGTCATCAGCGCTTCGATCTTAGCCCGATCTTCCCGCACGCCCACGAGCACGACCCGGATCCCCTTGCCGGCCAGTTCATCGACGCGGGCGTCGAGCATCGGCAACTCGATGCGGCAGGGCAGACACCAGGATGCGAAGAAACTCAGTACCACTCCCCTGCTCTTCCCCCTGCGTGCCGGGCCGACAAAATTGTCAAGGGAGAACTCCTTATTCCCGAGATCCTGCAGGGAAAAAACGGGGGCGGATTCGCTCGTCTTCAGGGCTGCAACCGCATGATACGGCAGCAGCGCAATAAGGGTCACCAGCAGAATCTTTTTCATGGATTCCCCCGCTCATCGAGCAATACAAGGTCGTCGCGGTGGATGACCTCGTCATAATCCTTGTGGCCAATCACGGAAACGATCTGGGAGGTTTTGAGCCCTTTGATCCGGTCCAGGTCTTCCGAAGAATACTTGACCAGACCACGGGCAAAGGCCCGCCCGCTCCGGTCCACGCAGGTGACGCATGCGCCTGGCCTGAAGGATCCCTCGACCTTGAGAATGCCTCCCGGGAGCAGGCTCCTTCCCTTGTGCACCAGCGCTTCGCGTCCGCCATCGTCCACGACCAGCTTGCCGGAAGCGCTCATGGTATATGCGATCCAGTGCTTTCTGCTGTCCTGCTTTTCAGTCCGGGGCAGGAACAGCGTACCCACGTCTTTGCCTTCGAACAGGGCCGGGAGCACGCCGGGCTTCTTCCCGTTAATGATCACCATCGGCACGCCGTAGGCACCCACCTTCTTTGCCGTCATGATCTTGGACCGCATCCCGCCCGTACCGACCGTAGACTGGGCACCGCCGGCGCCCCGCTCGAGTTCAGGAGTGATCTTCTCGACAAGCGGGATCAGTTGTGCCGAAGGATCCAGCTTGGGGTCGGCCGTGTACAACCCGTCGATGTCGGACAGGATCACGAGCAGGTCGGCGTCGGCAAGATGCGTTACCATGCCGGAAAGGTTGTCGTTGTCGCCGAACTTGATCTCATCCACCGAGACCGTATCGTTCTCGTTGATGACCGGAATTACGCCATAATCCAGCAGGGTCTGGAGGGTGTTCCGCGCGTTCAGGAACCGTGTCCGGTTGGACAGGTCCTCCCGCGTCAGCAGTACCTGGGCCACCTTGCGTCCGTGTCCGCTGAATGTTTTTTCGTACAACCACATGAGCTCGGACTGGCCCACCGCAGCGGCGGCCTGCTTGAGCGAAAGGGGCATTTCCTTCTTCTTCATCAGGCCGAGCTTCATGAGTCCCGCCGCTATCGCGCCGGACGAAACCAGGATCACTTCATGGCCCTCACCGAGGATCTCGGAGATCTCAGCGGCGAGGCGTTCGATCCGGTTCTGGTCGAGCCCTCTGCCCGTCGACGCCAGGACAGCGCTTCCCACTTTCAGCACGATGCGGCTTTTTTCCCCCAGAAGGGAATTCCTGTCGACTTTGACGTTCTTCTTCATGCCATCCTGCCTTGAATCAGCCCTTTTCCCCGCGACCCGGCGCGTGCCGGTCCCGGCTGATGATCCAGTCCGCCGCCTCAAGGAGACTGCGGGCGATAAAGTCGGGGTCCTTCACCCGGTCGGGCCTCTCATTGCCCGGATCGTCGGGCGCGAATCCGCTCATGACCAGGATGCTGCACAGGCCGGCGCGCTGCGCGAGTTCGACATCGCTCCACTTGTCGCCCACCATGCAGGACCGCGCGCGATCTATGCTCAGATCCCTGACGGCCCGGTCGATCAGGCCGGTCCTTGGCTTCCGGCAATCGCACTCCACGGTATAGGATGAGTTGCCGGCGGTCGGATGATGGGGGCAATAATACACAGCGTCGATTCTCGCCCCGTCGAGCTTCAGCAACTCGTCGAGGCGGCTATGCGCATCATGGACAAGGGATTCCGGGAAATAGCCCCGGGCCACGCCCGACTGGTTCGTCACGAGAATGACCGCGAAGCCCGTTTCATTCAGTCTCCGCACCGCGAGGCCGGCGCCGGGTATCAGCCGCAGGTGCGCCAGATCCCTGAGGTAACCGACCTCTTCGTTCACGGTGCCATCCCGATCGAGGAAGACCGCTTTGCTCATCGCCTGCCGAGTACCGCCGTTTCCCATGCTTCCTTCTCAGTGACGGCCAGTTCTATCCTGAGCAACCAGATACCTTCCGGCCTCAGGCTTTTCAATCTCACCCCGTCTTTTTCGGTTGTCACGATCATGGCGATCCCGTGATCGGCCGCCGCCTGATAGATGCCGGCAAGATCGGATGCCCCATAGTGATAATGGTCGGCAAAAGTCCGCTCCACCCTGACGTCCGCCTCCAGAGAACCGAGCGTCGCGATGAACGATTGCGGACGCGCAATGCCGGCGAACGCCAGTACACGGGTCCCCCTGAGCGCCGCCAGGGGTTTCGGATCGCCGGTCAGGATATTCACGAGGGCTGTGGGCATGTGCCGGGACGTGAATATCTGCGCGGCCGTCCACCGCCTGATCGCCTGCTTCAACGGCTCCACGTCGGGCGTGCGGTCTGCGCCGGTGATCAGCACGACCTGGGCCCGGCGGAGCGCCGACAGGGGCTCACGCAGGATGCCTGCCGGAAACAGCCTGCCGTTGCCGAAGGGGTCGACGGCGTCGATCAGTACGATATCGAGATCTCTTCTCAGCCGGACATGCTGAAATCCGTCGTCCAGCACGACCGTATCGCTGCCGAACTGCCCGCAGGCGAACCGTGCCGCCTCGAAACGGTCGCTGCCGACGACAACGGGGACGCGCTTCAGCCTCGAACCGATCAGGACAGGCTCATCGCCTCCTGCTGTAGTGTCGGCAAGCAGCCTGCTTCCGTCGGAAACGACGAGGATGCGGGACTCGTCGCTCCGCCCGTACCCCCTGCTCACGACGACGGGCTTCTGATCATGCTGTTCCAGCAGTACGGCAAGCGCCATCACGGCCGGAGTTTTTCCGGTTCCCCCGAGGGTGACATTGCCCACGGAGATGACCCGCTGTGAAAGTCTTCTCCGCTTCAGCACGCCTGCGGCGACTAGGCCATGGCGTAGCCGGATTAAAAGACCGTAGACGAGGGACAACAGCCTCAGGAAGGCCTCGACGACCGGGGACTTCCGCCTTCCATACATGACGTCTTCGATATATTCCCTAGCGGCTGTCACCGATGAGCCTGCTGATCGCGTCGATCGTTCTCGCGGCGGATCCCGAATTGGCCTCGATCACCGAGAACGCCCTGGATCCGATGCTTCGCGCGAGGTCCCGGTCCGAAAGAAGCTTCTCGCACTGCAGATAGAATTCCTCTTTGTCCTTGACGAGGATCCCGCCCCCGGCGGAGATGAGCGCCTCGGAAATCTCTTTGAAGTTGAACATGTATCGGCTGAAGATCACCGGCTTCTTCATCATGGCCGGCTCCAGCAGATTGTGACCGCCGACCTTGACCAGGCTGCCGCCTACAAAGGCAATGTCGCAAATCCCATAGAACGACCTCAGCTCGCCGATGGTGTCCAGGAGGAGGACATCCTTGATGTCCCTGCTGAGGCGGGTCCTGCGCTGACACTCATAGCCCGCACGATTGACGATGCCTGCCACCTCGTCGAAGCGCTCGGGATGGCGGGGCGCGATGATCAGGATGAGTTCGGGGAATTTTTCCCGCAGCCGCCGGAACACGTCAAGCAGCACTGTTTCCTCCCCCCGGTGCGTGCTGCCCGCTGTTATGACGCGGCTCCCCGCGGGCAACGTCACGGGGTTGGACACGGCCGGCGGCATCTTCTGGTCGAACTTGAGGTTGCCCGTCACCGTCACGCGGTCTTCCGGTGCCCCGATTTCCCTGACGCGCTCCGCGTCCGACGCGGACTGCATGCAGAACAGGGTCACGTTGCTGAACACAGCGGAGAAAAATTTCCTGAACTTCAGGTAGTTCCGGTAGGAGCGCGGCGATATCCTGCCGTTGATCACCGCTGACGGGATACCCATCCGGTTCAGTTCTCGGAAAAAATTGGGCCAGAGTTCGGTCTCCGCGATGAGGACGATGGCGGGATTGATCCTGTGGATGACCCTGCGCACGATCCACGGATAGTCGAAGGGGAAGAAGAAGACGGCATCCGCTTCCGGGACACGCTGCCGTGCCGTGTAGTTTCCGGTTACCGTAACGGTCGACAGGATGAGCTTCCTTCCGGGATATTTTTTTTTGAGCTCCCGGATCAGGGGATGGGCTGCCATGACCTCTCCGACGGACACGGCATGCACCCAGATCGGCCGGGTTCTGCCGATGACCCTCTTGACGCGTTTTCGGACACGCCCCAGTTTCTGCGTTATTCCGCCACGGTATTTAGGGGCCGACGCGAGCTTGAACAGGATGACCGGGAACATCAGGATGGTCAGCAGGACCAGAAATATGTTGTACAGGAGGTACATGATCACCTTGTCAGGAGCCCTTTTTCTGAAAACACGCGTCCGCCTGGTTCATCACCTTGTTCAGCGCATCGGTCAGCGTGTGCCGCGTGGCTTCCAGCTCTTCTTCGCCGATCCCCTTCACGACGACCGGTTCCCCGTAGACGATCACGCCGCGGGTGAACGGCAGGGGAAGCAGGTACTTGTCCCAGATCTTTTCCAGGATCCAGAACCGTTTCGCGCTGGCCGCGACGGGTACGATGACCTTGCCGAGTTTGCCGGCTAGATAGGTCACGCCGGGCTTCACCTCATAGATCGGACCGCGGGGGCCATCCACCGCAAGGGCGATGTTCTTTCCCGCCCTCAGTCCCTCCACCAGCCCGAGGAGCGCCCGGTCGCCCTTCCGTTTACTGGAACCGCGCACCACGTCGAACCCGAACCGTTTTAGGATCCCGGCTTGGATTTCACCATCCCTGCTTTCGCTGGCCGGAATGACAACGCCTGAATCGCGGTGATTGTGAAAAAGCAGGAACTGCCGTCCATGCCAGAACGCATAAATAAAATTTTTCCCTTCCGCCTTGAGACGGTCCGGCACGCTTCTGTTCACGAACCGGATCCGTACCGATCTGCTCCAGAAAGAGATCAGGAGCCAGCCGATCGAAGACAGCAGTCTGGCCCGCATCATTCCGCGACCCGTGCCGCCGGTTCATCCCGGAACTGTTGGTCATAAAGGTTCTTGTATTCGCCGCCCCGTGCCAGAAGCTCCTCGTGCCCGCCCTGTTCCACGATGATGCCGTCTTTCAGCACGATGATCCTGTCGGCATTCATGATCGTCGACAGCCGGTGAGCGATGACGAAGCTCGTCCTGCCCTTCATGAGGACGTCGAGGGCCTTCTGCACTTCGCGTTCCGACTCCGTGTCCAGCGATGACGTGGCCTCATCCAGGATCAGAATCGGAGCGTCCTTCAGGATGGCGCGAGCGATGGCGACGCGCTGCCGCTGGCCGCCTGAAAGCTTGACTCCCGACTCCCCGATCACCGTGTCGTATCCCTGCGGCAGCGCCCTGATGAACTCGTCTGCGTACGCGGCACGTGCGGCCCGGACCACATCGTTGTCGGACACCGCGGCCCTGCCGTAGGCGATATTGTCCCGGACCGTATCATTAAAGAGGATCGTCTGCTGGGTAACAATGGCCGTGCAGGCCCTGAGGGATTCCAGGGTGGCATTGCGGATATCCAGTCCGTCGATCAGGATCGCCCCCTCCGAAACATCATAAAACCTCGGAATGAGGTTTACAAGCGTCGTCTTTCCGCCGCCGCTTTTTCCGACGATCGCGATGGTCTCGCCCGCGTGAACGTCAAGATTGATATGTTTCAGCACAGCGACATCGTCGTATTTGAACGAGATGTCACGAAAGGAAATAACGCGAAAATTGCGCGGTACTTCGCTAGCCCCGGGCCTGTTCCTAATCTCCGGTTCCGTGTCGACAACGTCAAAGATGCGCTGCGCGGCGGCAATCCCGTCCTGCAAGGTGTTATTGATGCCGTTCAGGTCCTTGAGGGGCCGGTAAAAAAACACCAATGCGGTCATGAACGAGAGAAATTCGCCGACGGTCATGCTCCCCCGGATGATCCAGTAGCCGCCAAAGAGGATGACGAGGGAGGTTCCCAGCATGGAAATGACTTCCATGACCGGATGCGATATTGCCGATGTTTTCAGCGAGCGCATGAGCGAGTTGAAGAGGTTCTTATTGCGTTCGGCAAAGCGCCGGTTTTCATACGATTCCATACCGAACGCCTTGACGATGCGGACGCCGGAGATCGTTTCATGGAGATGGATGGTCAGGCCTCCGACCTGTTCCTGCATCTGGGTGCTTATCTTTCTGAATCGCCTGCTGAATTTCGACAGCGCAAACCCCGCGAGGGGCAGCACAACGATGGAGAATACCGCGAGGCGCCAGTTCAAATAGAGGATATACCCGGTGAGGGCAAGCATCGTGGTCAGGCCCTGGACCAGGCTCGACGGCGCCCGGGTCAGCGCGCCCTGCACAAGGTTCACGTCGTTGATGATCCTTGAGATAATGACGCCCGTCGGAGTCTTCGTAAAATAGGAAAAGGAAAGCGATGTGGCATGCGAATACAACTGGTCCCGGATGTCGTTGACGACCTTCTGCCCCACATAGCCCATGAAGTAATCGCGCGCATAGGACGTCACGCCCTTCAAGATACTGACGATAATAATCGCCGGCGGCAGAAAAAACAGCAGCCTCAGGTCCCTGTTCAGCAGCACTCTATCGAAAGCGGGCTTCACCAGGTATGTCTGAGCGGCGATCATTCCGCTCGTGAGCAGCATGAAGACCCCAGCGAGGAGAAGCCGCGTGCGGTATGGCTTGAGATAGATTAAGAGTCTCTTATAGATTTCCATGACCCTGAGATGACCCCTGCAGAATTTCCATCACGACAGCCGCGGCCCGCGCCGACGTCCCCTTGTCCCCCAGGCGTTTGCGGACTTCGTCCAGGCCCTCGCGAATTTCGTCGGCATAGCTCCGGTCGAGCAGCATCTTCGACACGGCATCCGCCATGTTCGCCGGGTTCGCCTCTTCCTGAATGAACTCCGGGACCAGGCGTCTGTCTGCCACGATATTGACGAGGCCGACATGCTTCACTCCGCTCACGAGCCGGGAGATGACGGCATGGGTGAGCCGGGAAATCCGGTACACGATCACCATCGGCACGCCCATCAATCCCGTCTCGAGGGTTGCCGTGCCGGACGTCACGATGGCCGCATCGGCAGCTCTGAGCACGTCGTACACCCGGCCGTCAGTCACGGACACCGGCACCCCGCTCTCTGAGACGGCTGTCGCGATGATTTCCCGGTCCAGCGTCGGTGCGACGGGAAGCACGAACTGCAGGTCCGGGAAGCGCGTCAGCAGCATCTCCGCCGCGCGCAGCATGTCCGGCAGGAGGTTTGCTATCTCCGTTCTCCTGCTGCCCGGCAGCAGGGCGATCGTGCGGCGCTTCGGATCCATTCCGAAAAGGGCCTTCGCCTGCTCTTGCGAGAGACCGGATCCCACCACGTCCGTCAAGGGATGTCCGACGAACCGGACGTCCACGCCGGCCTGTTGGTACAGCGGCACTTCGAAGGGGAAGACCACGATCATGGCCTTTACCAGGCGCGCGATCGTCTTGATCCGTCCTTTCCGCCATACCCAGACCTGCGGGCTCACATAATACAGGACCGGGATCCCCAGCTTCCGTGCTGCCTTGCCAAGCATGATATTGAAGTCTGGGAAATCGATCAGGATGAGGAGGTCGGGTCGATCCTGCTTCAGAAACCGTTTAAGCCGCGAAAGAACGCCGTAGATCGTGCCGAGATGAGTGATGACCTCCGTTATGCCCACGACCGATATCTGCGAGGCATCGGCCAGCATAGCCACGCCGGCTTCCTGCATGCGCCTGCTGCCCACGCCGTACAACGCGATGGACGGGTCTTTTTTCCTGATCTCCCTCGCGAGATTTGCGCCGTGCAGATCGCCGGAGGCCTCTCCGGACATGATCATGATTTTTTTCATCGGGGAAACCCGCCTGCATCGGGCGCAAGCCCTCTAGAGCGCTTTTTTGACCGCGGCGGCAACTGTCTGTATCTGCGCCTCGGTCAGTTCGGGGTACATGGGAAGCGAGAGGACCTCCTGAGCCGCCAGTTCCGATCCGGGCAGGCTCCCCTGCTTCACGCCGAGTTCCCTGTATGCGGCCTGCAAATGCAGGGGGACAGGGTAGTAGATCATCGAGGACGTCACGTTCCCTTCGTCCAGTTTCTGTTTCACGGCGTCCCGGTTGCGTACCCGGACCGTGTACTGGTGGTACACATGCGTGGAGCCCTTCTGCTCGGACGGCGTCCTGATGTCCGCGCCGGCTAGATGCCGGTTGTACAGCTGTGCGTTGTTCCTGCGATTTGCGTTGTACGCATCGATATGCCTGAACTTGACCCGGAGTATCGCCGCCTGGACCTCGTCGAGCCTGCTGTTGTAGCCGATCTCGTCGTGATAGTAACGGACGTGACTCCCGTGGTTCCGGAGGCTCATCATGCGTTCCGCCAGCCCCGCGTCATCGGTGACCACCATGCCTCCGTCGCCGTAGCAACCCAGGTTCTTGCTCGGGAAAAAACTGAAACAACCAATGTCGCCCACGGACCCCGTTTTCCTGCCCCTGTAGTCCGCACCAAAGGACTGCGCACAGTCCTCGACGACGCGGAGGCCGTGCTTCTTCGCGACTGCCATGAGCGGATCCATGTCCACGGACTGTCCGTAGAGATGAACGGGTATGATTGCCCGGGTCCTGCGCGTTACCGCGGCTTCGAGCTTCGTAACGTCCAAGTTGTAGGTCACGGGATCGATATCGACGAAGACCGGGACGGCGCCGATATAGGAGATCGCTTCGGCGGTCGCGATGAACGTGAACGGCGTCGTGATCACCTCGTCGCCACGCTGGATGCCTGCGGCGATCAGGGCGAGATGGAGCGCATCGGTGCCCGAAGCGACGGCCACGGCGTGCCTGACGCCGTGATAGGCGGCTACAGCCTCTTCAAGCGCCCTGCCGTGCTGACCGAGAATGAAATGGGTGCTCTCGAAGACGCCGAGCACGGCGTTGTTGATCTCGTCTTTGATCGCTTCATATTGGACCTTCAGGTCCACCATAGGTACCGACATGCTCAACCGCCCCTCAATACAGGATTTTTTGATTCCGCCTCTTCAGGAGACCCCGACAAACCCGCTGATCCCCCGGGCGATGGAATCCGTGATGAGGCTTGCAAGGGCAAGCGCCCTCCTGCCCTCCCGGCCCGATACGAGGGGGCTGCTCCCGGTCCGGACGCAGCGTACGAATTCCGTGATCTCGTCGTTCAGCGTGTCCCGCCGTTCGGTCGGGATATCGGCCACTCTCAGCTCCGGCACTTCGTTGCCGTTCTTCCTCGCAACCGTTGCTTTCTGCGACTGGTAGTCCCCCGTGTAGACGCTCTCACCGTCGAAGACGCGGAGAATTCTTTTTTTCTCATCTGATACCCTGCTCGCCGTGACATCGGCCACGCAGCCGTTCCGGAACAGGATGCGCGCCATGGCCACATCGACCTCCCGGGTGATGACCGATGCCCCCGCCGCGCTTACCGCGTCCGGCTCCGAACCGGCGAGATCGGTCACGATATCGAGGTCATGGATCATCAGGTCGAGCACCACGTTCACATCGGTGCAACGGACCGTAAAGGGAGCAGCCCGTTCCGCCGTCAGGTAGCGGGGTGACGCAAGGAGTGGCCTGATTGCACCCACGGCAGGGTTGAACCGTTCGATGTGGCCGATCTGGAAGACGGCCTTTTTCTTCCCGGCCAAGGCGATCAGTTCATCGGCCTCTTCCAGCGTGGCCGTGATCGGCTTCTCCAGAAGCACATGGACCCCCCGGTCGAGAAACGGCAGGGCCACGCGGTGATGCAGGGCCGTGGGCACGACAATGCTTACCGCATCGACGAGCCCCTGCAGTCGCGACGGCTCGGGAAACCATTGTGTGTTCAATTTCCGGGCAATAAAGCCGCCTCGGACGGCATCGGTGTCAACGACGCCGACCAGTTCAACACCCGGCATGACCGCATACTTCTCGGCATGAAACTGCCCGAGGTAGCCTACGCCGATTACGCCTACCTTTACCTTTTGCATTGTCTGCCGGCCTTTGCCTGTCCGGGATGACGGGAACCGCGCATCACCGCGCTATGATCGAGATGCCGGCGCGGTCGGCTTCGAGCACGACCGCTTGCCGGTCCAGGATGATTGTTTTGCCAGCTTCAACAGCCAGACAGGAGGCGTTCACCTCCCGCATGGTCTGCATGGTCTGTATTCCTATGGCGGGGAGGTCGAACCGGAGGTCCTGCTGCGGCTTGCACGTCTTGACCACGACCGCTCCCTCCCGGCACAGGCGTCCGCCGCGCCGGATGGCCTCATCGGTCCCTTCGATCGCCTCCACTGCGAGCACGGCCTGGTCCTTCACGACCACCGTCTGGCCGATATCCAGCTTGCCGATCTCCTTCGCCAGATGCCATCCGAACTCGATGTCCTGAAGCTCGTCCTTCGTCGGTTTTCTTTTCGTGAGAACGCCCGCCTGCGCAAGCAGGTTGTCGAGATACAGCGTTGACTCCCGGACGGTAATGCCCTCTGATTCGAGCTCCGTGGCTACGGCGCGCAAAAGGGAATCGTCCTTCTTGTGGATCATCCGCGCAAGCACGGTCATGCCCCGCATATCCGGCAGTCCGCCTCCGAAGAGGCGCGTTTTCTTGATGCCGCCCGCCATCAGGACATCGGAGACGTCCTGGTCCTTGAATATCTTGATGAGTTTGCCGAGCTGACCGACCTTCACCCAGAAGATCCCGTCCACGAGTTCCGCGAGCTCCGGCAGAGTTTCCCCTTCGTGAGCGACCGCGATGACCTGCAGCCCCTTCTCTTTCGCCGCACGGGCAAAGGCAAGAGGGAAATTTCCGTTCCCGGCTATTAATCCGATCTTCCGCATCGCTGGTGGCACTCGACTTTTTTCTCTCCCGCGTTACCGAGTCACGCCCCGTTTCGAATGGCGCATGAAATCCACGAAGTAATTGACCTCTCGTGAATCCGGGAATTCCTCAACCACCTTATTGATTGCCTCTTCGATGGTCATCCCCGACCGGAAGATGATCTTGTAGGCCTTCTTCAGATGATTGATCGTCTCGTCGCTGAAACCCCGCCGTTTCAGGCCGATCGTGTTCAAGCCGTACAGCTGGGCCCGGTTGCCGGCGGCGCTAACGTAGGGAGGGATGTCCTGGACGATCGCCGACTGTCCCCCGATCATGGCGTAGGCGCCGATGCGAACATGCTGGTGCACGCCGACGATGCCGCCAAGGATCGCGTGGTCCTCGATCACGATGTGGCCGGCCAGGCCCGCCGAGTTCGCCATGATGATGTTGTTCCGGAGCTTGCAATCATGGGCAACGTGAGAATAGGCCATGAGGTAGTTCCCGTGCCCGATCTCGGTCCTGCGGTCCGCCTTGGTCGTGGCGCGGTGCACGGTGGCACACTCACGGATCACGTTATCGTTCCCGATGACAAGGTAGGTCTCTTCGTTCCGGTATCCGATGTCCTGCGGGGGCGTGCCGATGCTGGAAAAAGAAAATATGCGGTTGCGCTCCCCGATCGTGGTCCAGCCTTCGATCAGAACATGGGAGGCAACCTTCGTGCCCTTGCCGATGCTCACGTGCTCGCCGATGACGGAATAGGGGCCGATCTCCACGCCTTCCGCGATGCGCGCATTCGGATGCACGATAGCTGTGGGATGAATGCTCACTTCCTGCGCTCCCGATATCATCATTTATCCACGATCATGGCCATCATCTCTGCTTCGGCGACCACGCCGCCGTCCACGATAGCTACAGCTTTGAAGCTCATCACCGGCCCGCGCTGCCTGATCAATTCCAGCTCGAACCGCACCTGGTCGCCGGGAACCACGGGTTTGCGGAATTTGGCCTTGTCGATGCTCATGAAATAGAGCACCTTCTTTTTGACGTCTTCAGCCGGGATGGACTTCAGCGCCATCACGCCGCCCGATTGCGCCATCGCTTCGAGCAGCAGCACGCCCGGCATGATCGGGTGGCCGGGAAAATGACCCTGAAAGAACGGCTCATTGATGGTCACATTCTTCAGGCCAACGATCCTTTTGTTCATTTCAAATTCGAGGATCCGGTCAATGAGCAGAAAAGGATACCGGTGAGGAAGCAAGTCCATGACTTCTTGTATGCCGATCATAGCATTTCCCCCTTTATTCAGTCTCACGAATCTTATCTTGCAGTTCCTTAACCTGTCTTTCCAGCCGGGCTACGGTTTTCTTGAGTTCCGGCAGCTTCGGCAGGACAGCCTGAACCTTGAGCCAGTCCCGGATAGGCATTGCATTGTACCCGGCAATGATCTGTCCCGCCTCAACGTCCTTCGCGATGACCGCCTTGCCGCCGGCCATGACACGGTCTCCCACGTTGGTGTGGTCCGAAACCCCTGCCTGGCCGCCCAGGACAACATAGTTCCCGAGGGTACTGCTGCCCGCGATGCCCGATTGTCCGGCAAGGAGGCAATGCTCCCCGATGGTCACATTGTGGGCAACATGCACCTGATTGTCGAGCTTGGTGCCTTTCCGGATCAGCGTGTTCCCGAGCGTGGCGCGGTCGATAGTGCAGTTGCCGCCGATCTCCACGTCGTCCTCGATGATCACGCCGCCCACCTGCGGTATCTTGTGGTGGCGGCCGCCATCGGTCACGAACCCGAAACCGTCGCTGCCGATCACGGTGCCGGCATGCACGATTACTCGCTTGCCGATACGGGTAGCATGCCCGATGGTGACATTGGCGTTGATCACCGAATCATCATCAATGACTGAGTCATCGCCTACATAGGCGCCCGGATAGAGCACGACCCGGTCGCCGATCGTCACCCGGTCGCCGAGCACCGCGCAGGCATGGATCGAGCACTCCGCGCCGATCGTAACGTCCCTTCCCACGACCGCCCTGTCGCTGATCCCCGACGAACGGTAGGGCATGACATAGAAAAGCTCCAGCACGCGGGCGAACGCCAGCTTCGGATTCTTCACCCGCAGTACAGCCAGAGGCACGGCGGGCATATCCAGGGACACAAGCGCGGCCGAGGCCCGGGAAGCCTGCAGTTCTTTCAGATACTGCGGTCCCGCGACAAACGTGAGCTGTCCCGCTCCGGCCTCCCCGATGCCCGCGGCACCGGTGATCTCGAGGTCGGCCGGCCCGGAAAACTCCGCGCCCAGCAATTCCGCCAGCCTGTTCAGTTTCATGTCTCGCCTAACCTTTGACAGGGCTCCGCTATTTCTTCGTATCGTCCTTCTTATCCATCTCGACGATGACCTTCTCGGTCAGGTCCAGGTCCTCATCGGCGTACAGGACGGACGGGACCTCAGCCTTCTGCATGATATTCAGCGTCTTGTTCAGGACGACCGAAACCTTCTCTCGCTTGGCAATGTCCTTCAGCACGACCATCATCTGCTCGTTGAACTCGTGCGACAGGTCCTCGTTCTTTTTCCCGATCTCGCCGCTGAACTCGTTGCGCTTTTTCTCGAAATCGTTGATCTTCCGGCTGATGGACTCTTCCTTCTCCTTCTGCGCCTTCTCATTCAGCAGCTTTGCCTGTTTCTGCTTGGTGTAATCCTCCTGCAGTTTCTGGATCTCATCGGCATCAATATCGAGTATCTTCTTGCGGCTCTCGTAATACTCGCGTACGATGCCCTGATATTTTTTCCCCAGTTTTGTCTTGTCAAAGACCACCTGGGTATCAACATAGGCAATCTTTCCGCCCGCGGCCGTTGCGCTCGTGGCCACTATCAGGCTGAATGCCGCTACTGCCAACAGAATCCTCTTCATGTTTAAAGCCTCCTCGCTATTTTTATGATCACGTGCATTTACCGCTAAAAAAGCGTCCCAATATTGAATTCAAACTCGCTCGCCTGATCCTCCGGCTTCCGGTTGATAATGTAGCCCCACTCGAAGCGGAGCGGCCCCATCGGCGACAGCCACCAGAAACCCCACCCCCAGGCGCGTTTGAGATCACGAAAATTGATGCGGTCGGGCTCCCCTATCTTCCGGGCGGTTCCATCGTCAAAGCCGCGACCCATATCATAAAAGACGATGCCCTTCAGGTGCGCGGCAGGAACGACCGGAAAGTTATATTCAAAATTAAAGATCAGTTCCTTGTTGCCGCCTACGATGTTGCCGGCCGGGTCCACCGGCCCGGCCGTACCGTAGCGGAACCCGCGCACCGTGCCCGAGCCGCCCACGAAAAAGCGTTCGCTGATCGGGACGGGCTTGTCAATCAATGATCCTACCATCCCGATCCTGCCCCGAAGCATGAACACCGTGTCCCAGTAAAGCGGGAAATACCAGGCCGAATCCGCCACGGACTTGATGAACTCGGGGTCGCCACCCAGCGGGCCGCCGGCATATTCCACAAACATCGTGTTTCGGGACCCTGTTTTCGGATCCAGGTAGAAATCCCGGGAGTCGCGGGACACACTCACGGTCACGGCGCTCGTCGAGATCGTCGTGCCGTAGAATTCGAGCTGCTGCTGCAATACGTAGGGTATGATGATATCAGTTACGTCCCTCACGTTGGACTGGTCATAGCTGTACCGAATGGAAGCGGACAAATACTCGTTGAAGCTCTTTCCAACACTCAGCGCAACGCCGTTGGAGTAGATTTTATACCCGGTATAGTCCTGCGACGTGCGGTATGCGTCGACCCTGCCCCAGATCGGCTCGTCGAAGAGATAGGGTTCCATGAAGCTGAGCTGCAGGATACGGTGCGTGCCGCCCCACTGCGTTTTGAACTTTATCAGTTGGCCCCGCCCGCCGAGGTTTCCCTGGGTGACTTCCGCGATGCCGACGAGCTTGTCCACGGAGCTGTACCCGCCGCCCACGCTCAGCGTGCCGGTCATCTTTTCCTTGACCTTCACCTTCAGGTCCATGACCGGCTCCTGCGCACGCCGTTCGGGTACGATATCAACGGTCTCGAAAAAGTTCAGGTTGTTGACGCGTTCATAGCTTCTCTTGAGCGCCTTCTTGCTGTACTCATCCCCCTCGTTCAGGCGCATTTCCCGCCTGATGACCTTGTCCCTGGACTTGGAGTTTCCCGTGATGCTGATCCTGCCGATGTGGACCTCTCCGCCCTCCTCGATCTCGATGGTGATGGCAACGGCCTTTTTGTCCTGGTTGATGTTAAAAAGCGGGATCACATTCGCAAAGGGCCGCGCTATCCCGTCGTAGCGGTCCGTGATCCTGGCCACATCCTGCCTGAGCGTGTCCCGGTTGAAGACATCGCCCTTCTTGAGTTTGACCTCTCTGCCGAGTTCGCTGTCGGAAAGAAGGACATTCCCCTTGAACGCGATCGAATCGACCTTGAACTGGTCGCCTTCCTTGATGGTGATGCTCACCTCGAGCTCGTCCCGGATGGGCGTGGTCAGCGTCGGACCCGACGCAAAGCGTCCCTCCTCGGGCAGCCAGATGCGGTTCGTCGTCTCCGTTCTCAACTTGATGACCGGTTCGTCCACCTGCACCTGGATATACCCCTTGTTGTAGTACAGGTTCCGGATCGTCTCGAGATCTTCCTTGAGTTCATCGGTCCTCAACACGCCGCTCCGGCCCATGAATGAAAAGAGCCAGTATTCCTGATTTTTAAGGTGGGACCTGATCTCGTCGCTGGAGATGGCCTTGTTCCCGGTTATACTGATGTTGCTCAGCTTTACCTTGCGACCCTCCTCAATAAAAAATACGACGTTGCGGTCCCCGCCCTTGAGTTCACTGATCACGGGAACGACGATCGCGTCATAATAGCCGGCATCCTGATATTTCAGGCGTATCTTCTCCGCGTTCTCCTGGATGATCTGCATGTTGAACGCGGTCCGCGGCAGCAGGGTCAACCCTTCCTTCAGTTTTTCCGTTGTCAGCTCTTCATTGCCTTCGAAGGTGATTTCCCTGACCAGGGGTTTTTCCCTGACCATAAAGATCACCTTCAGGCCGTTCTCAAAGCCCTCTGTCTTTACCTGCACGTCCTCGAAATGACCGAGCTGGTACAGGGTTTTAATGTCTTCCTTGACCTGGGAGGGAGAAAAAACACCGCCTTCCCTGGTCTTGATCTTGGCGAGGATCGTCGATGTCTCGATTCTCCGGTTGCCTTGGACCTCGACCATGGTCACTTTCGGCCCTTCCACAGCGCCGGCGTGAGCAGCAAGACCGATTAGCAGCAGGATGCACAGGGCTCCCGCAACCGCATATTTCACCACCGTGATGACGACCTCCCGAGATCCCCGCTAAGAACGGAATACTATAGCATTTACCGCAACATGTGTAAACAAAAATCTATGGAGAGAGCCTCGAAATGACCTCGTTCGCGAGTAAAAATCCGCTGCGCGTGAGCCTCAACCAGCCTCCTGCCTCCTCGAGCAGTCCGGAAAGCTTCAGGGGTTCGGCATTCCCTCTAATACGGAGGACTTCGCCTGCCCCGCAGGCTTCCCCGAAGGCACTGAGGTCCAGACCCCGGCTCGTTCTGAGCGACAGCATGACCCGTTCCTGAGCGGCCTGGTGGTCATCGATCGTTTCCTCCTCGGCGATTGCCGGTTGTCCGGAGTTCATCCGCCTCGCGTATTCATGGAGTTCGGGAATGGTTTGATACCGCCTGTTCCCGATAGAGGACCAGGCGGCAGGGCCAAGTCCAAGGTATTGGCCCCGCTGCCAGTAGTTGAGATTGTGCCGGCAGGAGAACCCGGGCAATGCAAAGTTGGATATCTCATAATGCTCATACCCGGCCCTGCCGAGGCTCTCCAACGCGGAAGCGTAGTGGTCTGCCGCGTCGTCATCATCAGGCAGCGTGAAGACACCCGATGCCGATGCGCGCATGAACTTCGACCCCTCATCGAGAGAAAGGCTGTATGCGGAGATATGTTCGGGCCTGAGCGCGATTGCGGTGTCCAGGGTCTCCTCCCACTGTCGCATGCTCTGCCCCGGGATGCCAAAGATCAGATCAATGCCGATATTGCCGAGGCCCTCGGTCCGGGCAAGTGCGTAGGCATCCAGCGCCTCTTTCGTCGAGTGCGGCCTTCCCAGAAAAGCGAGCAGTTCGTCCGAAAAGGACTGGATCCCGAGGCTCAGCCGGTTCACACCCTGTTGAAGCATGAGTTGGACGCACTCCCGGGTCAGCGATCCGGGGTTTGCTTCAACGGTAAACTCAGCGCCGGGTGCGACAGGAAAATGTTTCCGGGGAAGCGCGAGCACGCTCTGCAGATGATTGCCGGCAAGAACAGTTGGCGTGCCCCCGCCAATATAGATGCTCCTGATCGTCTGAGTGCCGACCAGCGGCCGGTTCGCTTCTGCCTCACGGTTCAACGCCGAAAGATATGCATCGGCATTTTCACGCGTGTATTCTGTTGAATAAAAACCACAGTAATGGCACTTTCTGACACAGAATGGGATGTGTATATAGAGAGTTAGCATGTTGATTTATTGATTAAATATTTTACGGCCGTGATGAGATTCAGACGCAGGTGTGAGAATTGCAACTGCTGTGCCATTCGGCCGGGCGATGATGCTTATCCCGGGACCGTGATGACGAGGGCCGATTCATCGCAGTCAGGAAATTTGACGCAGTTGAGGCAGTCGGTCCATATCTTGTGGGGCAGCTCTTTCTTGTCGATATCGTGGAAACCCAGCTTCTTGAAGAAGCCGGACTGATAGGTGAGCACGAAAACCTGCCTGACCTGGAGTTCCTTTGCCTCGTCGAGGCATTGCCGCACGAGCATTGATCCGATGCCGTTCTTCTTCCTGTCCTCGCGAACGACGAGCGAACGGATCTCCGCAAGGCCGTCCCAGCTTACATGGAGCGCGCAGACCCCGACGATGTCTCTGTTTTCCTCATAAACATGAAAATCCCGCAAATCCTCGTACAGCTCATTGAGCGAGCGCGGCAGCATCTGGCCCGAATCCGCGTATCGGTTCACGAGCGACTGGATCGTCTTCACATCAGCGAGTTTCGCTTTACGAATCATACACAGAAACTACTATAGGAGAACGTTCAAAGTCAATAAAAAACGGAATCTCCGGCGTGGCGCGGGCTTTTTCCCGCTTTGCTATTGATAATCGAAATCCTTTCTGTTAAGATGCGTCGCTAAGATGATGTGCCCTGAGGATGAGGAAAAGAAGGATGGGAACCCTGAAGAATATTAGAATCGCCCTCGCTCTGATTGCCATCGTGGCAGCCGCATTCAGCTGCGTCGGGCATAGCGGTAAGCTCGCGGTCATCGAGGTGACTCCATCGGAGACCCGCATGACCGAAGGCGCCACTCAACAACTTTTAGCAACAGCCATATTCACCGATGGCTCATCTCTGAACTGGACCTCGGCCGCAACGTGGGTCTCGTCCGATCCGAGTGTTGCCACGGTTGGAAACGTCATAGGAACATTTGGTCTCGTAACGGCGACATCGTTCACGACCGGCTTCATCACGATCCAAGCGATAGACGTGGTTAACAACGTATCCGGATCTGCTACCTTGATCGTCACTCATACCCCGCTTATCGCAATCACTGTCCAGCAGGCACTACCCATCTTAGCAATCCTGCCCACCGGGACCACAAAGCAGTTCACCGCGACGGGGGTTTATGCAGACAGCAGTGAACAGCATGACCTTACGGATTTAGTATCCTGGAGCTCTTCGAATCCGGCTGTGGCGACTGTGAGCGACTCGAGCGGGTCGCAGGGAATCGTCACGGCAATCGGAGCAGGGAGCGCCATCATAACCGCCATTGATTCAGGAACGAATATTTCAGGGTTCACCATAGTGAACGTACAATAGAGATCCTTTTATTTCTTGCCCGAAGGGGCGCTGTCTCTCCGAATTTCCCGGCCCGCTCCACGGAGACAGCCCCTTCAAGATATCTGGAGGTCATTGTCATGAAGAAGTTTTCAAGCCTTTCGATTCTGTTCCTGCTGACACTCATTATCATCGCGCTCCCCTCCTGCCGGAGCAAAGGAGGGGGAACACCCGTAGCGATCACGCTGCTGACAACGATCTCGGTAACGCCATCAGCCCCCGTGATCGGGACCGGGCAGGCTTTGCAGTTCATGGCGACGGGCATCTACTCAAACGGCACCATCACCGACCTCACCGGGCTGGTGACCTGGGGAGTATTAAGTGCTCCCACGGCAACGATCGGCAATAACGCGAACAACATGGGACTGCTCACGTCGCTATCGACGGGAACGACAGCGGTCACAGCATCTTATTCCACGCCGTTCGGGGTCGTATCCGGCAGCACTAACCTGGTCGTAACGCCTTCACAAGCTAATAATTGGACTGTTGATATCGACAATGCCCTTCTCGGGCTTTCATCGTCAGGACCACAACTCGTCACTGTAGGACAGGGAATCATCATGACCGCTCCCACGAGCACTTCTAATTCCATAACATGGAGTGTTCAGCCGTTGCCAACGCAGAACTATTTGTGGGACGTGGCCTGGTCGGACACACCATCGAATACGCCAAGGGAGTTCGTTGCAGTAGGAGATTCCGGAGTCATTCTTACCTCGCCAACTGGAGCAACATGGACTGCTCAGGATTCGGGCACAAACAACCAGCTATGGAGTGTAGCATGGTTCGGAAATGCGACACCACCAGAGTTCATCGCCGTAGGTTCAGGAGGCACAATCCTGACCTTTCCTTCAGGAACTCTATGGACGACACCGACAATGACGAACTTTAACAATCTGAATATAAACGGTGTTGCCGCTTCGCCGACATATAAGGTCGCAGTTGCAGTAGGCGACAGCGGGACCATCCTCACCACCACTGATGGAGCAATCTGGTCGCAGGTTTCCAGTACATTGACGACGAGTTACTTAATGGATGTTGTCTCCAACGGCAGTTTATTCGTTGCCGTTGGATCAGGTGGAGCCATCCTCTCCTCGAATGATGGATCCAGTTGGACGCCGGAAAGTTCAGCAGCAGCGTATTCCCTTCTGCGCGTTACCTGGGCCCCCCCGGACCAAAATAACAATAACGGTCTCTTCGTAGCGGTCGGGACAGGCGGCACCATTCTAACCTCTCCTGATGGAATAAACTGGACTTCCAGGTCGTCCGGTACGTCTAATTCCCTCTGGAGCATCGCCTGGTTCGTGAACCAATTCGTGGCTGTCGGTCTCAATGGCACAATACTGACTTCCCCCGAAGGGGTGACATGGACACGCCAAACGTCTTCGACAATTATCAACTTGAACAGTTTGAACAAGTCAGAAATTGAATATGCGGCAGTAGGTGACAGTGGCAATTTGATGACGTCGGTGACGGGTTCGATTTGGACGATCGCGAATGCGGCCCCGTCGGTAAATCTAAACAGCGTTGCCTCCTCGGGAATACAGTTCACCGCCGTCGGCGAAGGCGGAGTAGTTGTCACTTCACCTCAGGGTGAAACCGTAAGTTGGGCAACCCAGACTTCGAGCACTACGAACACAACGAATAATTTAAACGGCATTGCCTGGTCCGGGGATAAGTTTGTCGCAGTGGGAGACCTTGACACGGTCATAACTCAGCCCACCGGCTCGACAACCTGGACACTCCGGAACTCGGGAACAACCGGGGTTAAGCTCAACAGCATCGCATGGTCCGACACGTCACTGCTCTTTGCGGCTGTCGGTAACGGTGGAGTCATCATCACCTCTTCTGATGGAGCAACATGGACGCAGCAAACATCAAATACAGGTAACAACCTGACCAGCGTATCATGGACAGGCACGGAATTCGTGGCAGCCATGGAGGGAGGAGGGATCATCAGTTCCCCAACGGGTTCGCCATGGTAATAAGAGCATCGCGTGACAAAGACAAGTACGGATGGTTTCTTGATCACCAGCCGAGAAAACACACTGCTTCATCGTGAATGATGTTATAATCGTATTAACAAACGCGCTCTTGACTTTACGCGCGGGATTGGAGTATATTTTAACTAAGGTATAAGGAAAGGTAATTGTGGCCTGAATGATCATAATGAAGGCGGTTATCGTATGATGTTTGAGAAATTTACTGAACGAGGAAGAAAAGTCATAGTCTATGCCCGGGAAGAGGCCGAGCGGCTCCAGAACGATTACCTCGGCACGGAGCACATCCTGCTCGGAACGCTTCGGGAGGAAGACGGCATCCCGGTTGCCGTGCTCCGCAAGATGGGGATCGATGTGGACCAGATCCGGATGGAAGTGGAACGGAACCTACCCTCGAGCGGAAACACACTCACCTTCGGCGACATCCCCTTTACCCCCCGCGCAAAGAAAGTCCTCGAATATGCAGTCGAAGAAGCAAGGCTCCTGGGCCATAACTATATCGGCAGCGAGCATCTGCTGCTCGGCCTCATTCGCGAAGAGGAGGGCATCGGCGGCAAGATCCTCCGCAGCTTCGGGGTGAACCTGCTCGGTTCTCGCCAGCTGGTCATCAATTACCTCCGCAGGGCCGCAACCCAGGTCAGCGCGAAGAAAAGCCCGACGCCGGCTCTGGACGAATTCAGCCGGGACCTCACGCTCCTTGCGAAGAGCGGCAAGCTCGACCCCGTCATCGGCAGGGATTCCGAGATCGACCGGGTCCTCCAGATCCTTTCCCGCCGGACGAAGAACAACCCCGTTATCATCGGCGAGCCCGGCATCGGGAAGACCGCCATTGTCGAGGGCTTGGCCCAGAGGATCATCAACGCCGACGTTCCGGAGAACATCCTGAACAGGCGTGTGGTTTCCCTTGATCTGGGTGCTCTTATCGCGGGCACCAAGTACCGCGGCCAGTTCGAGGAGCGGCTCAAGATCGTCATGAAGGAGATCGTTCAGGCCGACAACATCATCCTGTTCATCGACGAGCTCCACACGCTGGTCGGGGCAGGCGCGGCTGAGGGATCGATCGACGCTTCGAGCATGCTCAAACCCGCCCTGTCCCGCGGCGAGATCCAGTGCATCGGTGCGACGACCCTGGACGAGTTCCGGAAACACATTGAGAAGGACGGCGCCCTGAAGAGGCGGTTCCAGCCCATCTACGTGCAACCTCCGAGCCTTGACGAAACGATCAATATTATCAAGGGACTTAGACCCAGGTACGAGTCGCACCACAAGATCAGGATCACCGACGAGGCGGTCGTGGCTGCATCGCGCCTGTCCGACCGCTATATCACCGACCGGTATCTCCCGGACAAGGCTATCGACGTCATCGACGAAGCAGGTGCCAAGGCTAAGCTCAACCGCTACACCTATCCTGCCGAGATGAAGTCGATAGAGAAAAAGCTCAAAAAGCTGGAGCAGGAAAAGAACCTCTTCTCCCGCATCAAGGACTACGTGCGGGTAGAGTCGATCCACGACGAAGAGGACCGGCTGCGGGAGACCCTGGACGGCATCCACAAGGACTGGAAGGACAACCAGGAAAAGAACGTCCCCGTCGTGGGTGAGGAGGACGTGGCGGCGGTCGTATCGCACATCACGGGCATTCCTCTCTCCCGGCTGGAGGAAAAAGAGGTTTCCCGTCTCCTCCGCATGGAGGAGGAACTGCACAAACGGATTGTCGGGCAGGATCCAGCCATTGAAGCCGTTTCGCGGGCGATCCGGAGATCGCGAGTCGGTCTCAAAACGCGGAAGCAACCCATCGGGTCCTTTATCTTCCTTGGACCGACGGGCGTGGGAAAGACCGAACTCGCCCGGACGCTTGCGTCGTTCCTGTTCGACAGCGAGGACGCCCTGATCCGGGTCGACATGTCCGAATATATGGAAAAGTTCAGTTCTTCGCGCCTGGTCGGTTCACCTCCGGGCTACGTGGGATATGACGACGGCGGGCAGTTGACGGAAAAGATACGCCGAAGGCCCTATTCGGTGGTCCTTTTTGATGAGATCGAAAAGGCCCATCCCGACATCTTCAACATGTTGCTCCAGGTACTTGATGACGGCTTCATGACCGACAGTTTCGGCAGGAAGGTGGACTTCCGGAACACGGTCATAATCATGACGTCGAACCTCGGCGCGCGGATGATCGACAAGGACACGAGCCTCGGGTTCCAGAAGGACAGTTCTGCGACGCAATATGAAAAAATGAAGGACAACGTCACATCCGAGTTGAAGCGGGCCTTCAATCCCGAGTTTCTGAACCGGATCGATGAAGTGGTCGTTTTCCATCCGCTGACGCAGGAACACCTGATCAAAATCGTCGACATCCTGGTGGGAGAGCTGAATATTCAGATGATGAGCGACCGAAGCATCGAATTGACTGTTACGCGGGATGTCAAGGAGTGGCTGATTCAGGAGAACTACCAGCCGACCTATGGTGCGCGACCAATGAGAAGGGCGGTCCAGAAATACATCGCGGACCCGCTCTCCGAGCATATCCTGAGAGGCAGGTTCAAGGATGTTCACAAAGTGATGGTGACGCTCAGAGACGGCGTCGTGGAATTCCAGGAAGAAGAGGCGAACCTGCTCGCAAAAGTATAAATACCCTGAAAGTTATGGAGCCCCCGACTGCAAATGTCGGGGGCTTTTTTGTTCCCTGCTCACTCCGGGTGATACCGGAAAATCTTCCTGGTCAATTCCGGAGGAAGTTCGGTTTCCTGTTCGACCATGAAAGCCAGGCCGGGATTTCCCGTTTTCTTCACCTGCATGGCAACCTCTTCGATCTCGCTCAAGGGCAGGATCTTGCCCGAACTCGAGAATGTCTGGATTGCGATAATGATCCTTCCGGGCTCATTCACGAGTGCAAGCCAGGATATGACCGTGCGGGAAGCGGTTTCAATGGCCATCTTATCAGTGCTATCCTGCTGTGTCCTGTCTTCGCGGTGTGGTATGGCGAGCCAGTAATAATTGATATCCATTTTTTTGAGCGTCTCCAGGTCGTGACCGTACCAGGCAAGCAGTTCCCTGTCTTTCAGGAATAATCCGGGGACGTGCAGCGCGATGCCGAACGTCACCTGTTTGTTCACGGCCCGTGAAGCCTGCATGATGTTCCTCAGAAGGACCAGCAGCGCATTTTTTTTCATTTCAGCAAGGTTCCAGAAACCCTCCCCGTACAGCTCAAGCGAATGGGTTTTCTGATCCCGGATTCCCGGCAGCATCCCAAAGGCCGATCGTACCGAAAGCGATGACCCGTATTTCTTCCGGTAGCGGTCCAATGCGAGGTCGCTCATCCCTTCCGTGTCGCTGTAGCTAAAATCTTCATCCAGGATGATGCCGTCGACGGAGTAACCGGCGATATCCCGGAAAAGGTCCGACAGGTAAACCGTGACATAGGGGTTGAACAGGTCAAGGGTGCCTGATGGCTCGACGGTGCCGCTGCGGGGATCATAGTACATATCCTCCCAGTCCGGATGCTGTTCGATCAGTGCGCTCATGCTCCTCGTCGGGAGAACGACGAAAAGCCTCATACCTGCATGATGTGCAAAAAAAACGGCCTTCGCCAGCAGCTGCCGGTTCACGCCACCCCTGTCCGTGACGGGCCTGATGATCAGGGTATCGGCCCCTGCTTTCCTATAGACGATGACACGCTCTTCAAACACCTTATAATCGGTTGGTGGCGCAAGGAGATAAATGCCATTGACGGTCAGTTGCAATTCTGCAGCATTTGAATCAGTCCCCGCAGTGCCGGATGCCAGTGCGACCCAGAAGAATGCGAGGACCAGCCGCCTGACAGCGGAACAGCCGCTAGAGATATTCATATCTCACCCTCCCCTGCCTTTCCCGATTCCTCACGATGGTGCTGTCGCTCTTTTGAATCTGGTCGCTGCAGTATCACTCGATATATTTCATGAACAGTTGCGCTGCTGCTACGGACTGTGCGGGTGCCCCGCGGCCGTCGAAAAGAACGAATACCCCCTTGATCAGGGTACGGTTCAGAATTCCTGATTGATCTTTGGTACGGACCGATTTCAATGACAGGGTTCCGGGCAAGGGTGTGGTTCTCCGCTCATGTGGGTACTCGCCGGTGAACACAGTGAATTCCGTTAGAAAGGGGATCAGATCACTGACCTGCTGTATCCGCTCGGCGACAGACCCCGCTCCGTCCCGGTCCTGGAACGTAGCCGTCAGCGTCCGCATCCCACGGGGCGCCGCGGTTTCATCATCCCCGGAGCTCACTGAAATACGGATGAAGCGCTCAGGATGCTCATAGACAGGGATGAAAAGCACTTCCTCGACCATCCCCACGGGAAGAACTTCTTCCCGGATACCCATGAACAGCGCCTGTCCTGCCTGCTGCTGCTCCATATTCAGCAGAACGGCTCTGGCATCGATCACTCCCAGCGGTGTCGTGACCGATCGGGAGCTGATCCCGATATCGCCGGTCGGCACCTGGTATTTTATCTCGCCGCCGTTCTTGAGTATCACGTTGACCATCTGATCGATCATGTTCTGGAATCCGCCCGGGACCAAGAGGGGGGATGAGTCAAACAGGGTGATCAGGGAGCCCACGGAAAGGCTTCCGGCTGGCACACCGAAAAAGGAACGGGATTGGATGTCCAGGAATGCGCAGAATTCACGGCTGAACCCGTAACCCAGAATGAGCCGGGCGGCCCGCCTGTTCCTGGAAATGAAGGATGAAAACCGGCTTTTGGAATTCTGTACGGACTGTTTGCTCAGCGTCTCGTAAAATTTTCGTATCCTGTCTTTCTCGCGCGGGAACTCGCGGTCAAGCTCACGAAGGGTGTCGGTCTGCCCCGAAAAAACGGTGATGCGCCGGTCAGGAAGGGCAACCTGGTAGCAGGGAGACCGGAGCGAGGAACTCTGGACGATCCCCAGGCGCTCATTGAGCCGCTGAAATATGCCTCCCCGTTCGAACCCGAAGGAAAGGATGGGGCCGGGTGAAAACAGAAAGCCGTTGTTCCGGTACGGCGCCAGGGCGCCGCCGGCCGTGTCACCGGGCTCGAGCACGATCACGCTTCTGTTCATGCGTGCGGCGAGCGCCGCTGCTGCAAGTCCACCCAGCCCGGCGCCGACCACGACTAGATCATATTTCGGCACGACAGCCCCCGTCTTTTCGAAAACATCCCTGGACCGGTACAGGGTCCTGCGCAGGATGGCCTGAATTGTACCGCTCCCGAAACGACAGCCGCGCATTCATGCGGTGCACGGCGTTTCACCTGAAATAAAAAAAGGAAATAGGTCGTCTCGCCGAGTCCCCTATTTCCTTTCCCATAGCGTTCATAATCAGAGTTAGATATTGTTAGTGCGTTTTGGCCTTCTCCCGCATCGCTTCTTTCCGTGAGAGCCGGATCTTCCCTTGCCGGTCGATCTCGAGCACCTTCACGAGCACTTCATCGCCTTCCTTCAGCTCGTCGGTCACCTTTTCAAGCCTCTTTTCCGATATCTGAGATATGTGAAGGAGACCGTCAGTGCCCGGGAATATTTCGACGAATGCTCCGAAGTCCATGATCTTCCGTACCTTGCCCATATACAGCTTCCCGACCTCTGCTTCCTGTACAATGCCGCGGATGATCTCTTTTACCTTGTTTGCGGCGGCCTCGTCCGAAGACGCGATATTGATCACGCCGCTGTCCTCGATGTCGATCTTGGCTCCCGTCTGCTCCACGATGCTGCGAATGACCTTGCCCCCGCTCCCGATCACATCCTTGATCTTGTCGGGATTGATCTGCATCGTGATGATTCTCGGTGCAAAGGGGTTCAGGTTCTTGCGGGGAGCGGGAAGCGTATCGAGCATCTTGCCGAGGATATGAAGCCTTCCCTCTCTTGCCTGCTGCAGCGCGCTGCGCATCACGTCGATGGTGATGCCTTCGATCTTCATGTCCATCTGGAGCGCGGTGATCCCCTGGCTCGTACCGGTTACCTTGAAGTCCATGTCGCCGAGATGATCCTCGAGGCCCAGAATGTCGGAGAGCACGACGACCTTGTCGGCCTCCTTGATCAGGCCCATCGCGATTCCGGCAACCGGAGCCTTGATCGGCACGCCGGCGTCCATCAGTGCCAGAGTCCCGCCGCAAACCGTGGCCATCGACGAAGACCCGTTGGACTCGAGGATGTCGGACACGATCCTGATCGTATAGGGGAACTCCAGCTTGGTCGGGACCATCGCTTTGAGCGCCCGTTCCGCAAGCGCACCGTGGCCGACCTCCCGCCTGCCCGGCCCGCGGAGCGGTTTTGTCTCGCCGACGCTGAAGGGCGGGAAATTGTAATGGAGCATGAAGGTCTTGAAGTATTCACCCTCGAGCGAGTCGATCCGCTGTTCGTCCTCGGACGTTCCGAGCGTCGCGACCACGAGAGCCTGGGTCTCTCCGCGGGTAAAGAGTGCCGAACCGTGGGTCCGCGGAAGCAGCCCGACCACCGAGGTGATCGGTCTGATCTCATCCGGCATCCTGCCGTCGGCCCGGATGTTCTTTTCGAGGATGATCTTCCTGACCTCATCCTTTTCCAGATCGACGAAGATCGCCGATATCTGGCGGCTCCTCGTGGGGTCGTCTTCCTTCTTCAGTTTCTGCTTGATCTCGTCGAGCAGGACATCGAGGGTCTTCTGACGCTCCAGCTTGTTCGGAATGACGATGGCGGTCAGCAAACGATCCATCGCAAGCGCAACGACCTCCTTGGCAAGCTCCTTGTCGATCGCCACGACCTTGACGGTCCGCTTCGGTTTCCCGATCTTCGCAACAAGTTCATTCTGGAGTGCTACGATCTTTTTTATCTCGCGGTGTGCGGTCTCCAGGGCCTCGAGCATCTGGTCTTCAGTAAGCTCCTTCGCACCGCCTTCGACCATCATGATGGCGTCGGCCGTGCCCGCAACCACGAGGTTGAGGTTCGAAGCCTCCAGTTCCTTGAGGCCGGGGTTGATGACGAACTTCCCGTCAATAAACCCGACCCGCACGGAGCCGATGGGACCCTTGAAGGGAATGTCGGAAACGGCGAGAGCGGCCGAAGAGGCTATCATGCCCATAAGATCCGTCGAGCTTTCATCACCGATGGACAGAACCGACGCGATGATCTGCGTGTCGAAATAATACCCGTCGGGGAACAGCGGCCTGATCGGGCGGTCGATGAGCCTCGAGGACAGGATCTCTTTTTCGGTCTGCCTCCCCTCGCGTTTGAAGAATCCGCCGGGGATCCTTCCCGCGGCATATGCCTTCTCCTGATAGTCGACGGTCAGCGGGAGGAAATCGACATTCTCCCGCTCTACCTTCGACGCGACCGCTGTCGACAGGACGACCGTGTCGCCATATCGAGCAACGACGGCGCCTCCCGCCTGCTTGGCCATCAGGCCCGTTTCCAAAACGAGCCGCCTGCCGCCTATTTCTGTTTCTACTGTTGTTACCATGAAACCTCACTTTTCCATAGCTGCCTGTGCTATTTGCGTATGCCGAGCTGGTCGATCACCTGACGGTACCGCTCCAGGTCGTTCTTTTTGAGATAATCCAGATGGCGCCGACGCTGACCGACCATCTTCAGGAGACCTCTCCGTGAATGGTGGTCCTGCTTGTGCGCCTGCAGGTGCTCCGTCAGATGGCTGATCCTGCCGCTCAGAAGCGCAATTTGCACTTCCGGAGAACCGGTATCCGAGCCGTGCCTGCGATACGTATTGATCAGACTGGTTTTCTGTTCTTTATCCATTCAACCGTACCCTCCTTTCCGTGAGTTTTAAAGCAGGAAAATATCATATTTTCCGTGTATTGTAAAGCATTTTGTTGGAACCCGCGAAAAGAATAATCCCCATGCACGCTCGCTGCTCCCTCAGGCAAAAACGGTCTCCGGCCTTATCTCTCCGCCCCGCACCCTCGCCAGGGCCAGAAATCTGCCTGGCTGATCGTGGACGCGAACCAGAACGCCTTCCCCGGAGAAGGCTACAGGCCGGGAAATCCCATTCCCGTGCGTGATCCTGTCCGCATCATCATCGCTCACCGTGAGGGCCGGAACATCCGAAAGCGCCCTTTCCATGGGAATAATCACGGCCTCAGCCCCGCCCTCACGGCAGAGTCCGTCAAGCTGGTCAAGAGTGAGCGCGTCGGAGATCAGAAAACCGCCTGACCGTGTCCTGACGAGCTTCAGCAGGTGCGCTCCCATGCCCAGCTGTTTGCCGAGGTCCGAGCAGAGCGTCCTGATATAGACGCCCTTCGAACAGGTGACCGTGACGGTCAGGAGCGGATCGTTGTAGGCCACAAGCTCGATGCCCCGAATGGTCACCTGCCGCGGAGTGAGCGGCAGTGCTTTCCCCTGTCGCGCCAGCTTGTACGACGGGACTCCTCCCACCTTTACCGCGGAATACGCCGGCGGCGTCTGCAGGGCCGATCCGACAAAACCCTTCAGCGCCTGCAGCAGGCTCGAACGATCCGGCGGCGCATACCCTCGCGTTTCGACTACGCGGCCGTCCGCATCAAAGGTATCCGTCGTCACCCCCAGGCGCATGACCGCCTGATACTCCTTCTCGCCCGCCTCGAGGTACTGCGCGATCCGGGTCGCCTTGCCGATGCAAAGCACCAGAACGCCCGTTGCTGCAGGATCCAGTGTTCCCGTGTGGCCCACGCGGCGCTCCCCGAGCATCCGTCGCACGCGCTGAACCACGTCGTGCGAGGTGATGCCTGACGGTTTATGGACGTTAAGAATGCCTTCCATGTTCAACCGCGTTCCCGCTGCCGAGCTGCGCACTGATGGCGGCGGCAACTTCATCGATGACCGTTTTCCGGACCTCGCCAAGGGTGCCGTCCAAAACGGCCCCGGCGGCGTTCGCATGCCCCCCCCCGCCGAGCGCACGGGCAAGCGTCGAGAGGTCAATGCGGCCTTTTGATCGCAGGCTTATCTTGTATTGCGCCTCAGCAGTCTGGCGGAACAGGACCGCTACCTCCACTCCCTTCGTGGAACGGACGAAATTCACGAAATTCTCCGTGTCTTCCGCCGTCGCACCGTTCGAGCGGAACAGCTCCTCGGTGACCACAACCCAGGCGATACGGCCGTCCTCGCTTCGCTCCATGCCGGCAAGGACCGTGCCGAGCAGCTTCAGTCTGCGGTAGGCGAAGGACTCGTACACATTCTCGGTCACCAGCCACGGATCGGCACCCGCTTCAATCATGTCCGCGGCGATGCGCATGCTCTTGGCGCTCGTATTCGTATACCGGAATGACCCGGTATCCGTGAAGATAGACGTATACAGGCAGAGGGCCATGTCGCGATCGATCGGAACGCCGAGCTCCACAATGACCGCATGGACCATTTCTCCCGTGGCTGCAGCGTGGGGATCGATCAGGCTCAGCATCCACTCATCCGGATTCGTAACATGGTGATCGATGTTGATAAGCACATCCGCCGGGCACCCGCTGTCGAACAGTCCCGTGCGGGGCGGATCGCAATCAAGCACTACGATGGCATCGTACCTGCCCTCGATGCGGCCTCCCGTCAGAATCGTCTCCGAAGCCGGCAGGAAGCGGTAGATCTCGGGTACGGGGTCTATGTTCTGGGCAGTCACCGACTTTCCCAGCTTCTCGAGGGCGAGTTTCAGCGCGAGCTGCGAACCGAGCGCGTCCCCATCGGGGCTCTTGTGCACCGACAGGAGTATGCTGTTTGCGCGTCGCAGCGCAGCTGCGATGTCGGACACGCTACTCATCCCCGTGGTCTTTCTTTTCTTTTTCCTCGATCTGGCGCAGGAGCTCCATGATATGCGCACCGCGCTCCACCGTGGCGTCGAAGCGGATCGACAGCTCGGGCACGTACCGCATCCTCATCCGCCTGCCCAACTCCGACCGGATGAACGCTGCCGCGCTCCGCAATCCCTTGAGTGATTCCTGTTTTTCGGCATCGCTGCCGTAAATGCTCACGTAGACCGTCGCGTTCCTGAGGTCGTCGGCAACGTCAACGTCCGTAACGGTGACGAAACCGATCCTCGGGTCCTTGATCTTGCGCATCAGGATGTCGGCGATCTCATGCTTGACCTGATCGCCCACCCGGTCGGCTCTTTTAAATGACGGTTTTGACATAGGAATGGTCGAAACCCAGAGGACAGACGAAAAGCCGCAGATGCTTGCCCGTTCTCTGCGCTCTGCCTTCTGCTCTGTTCTCTTAAAAAATCTCTATATGATAGTCCAGGAGGCTCAGTTCGGGAACGGCGCGGACCAGGTTCATGACATGGTCCATCGTCTGATTGAGGTGGGATCTATCGTTACTCACGGCCGCGACTGCGAGGGACGCTTTCTGCCACAAGTCGTTGTCTCCGACTTCCGCAACGGAGACATTGAACCTGTTCCGGATCCTGTCCTTCAGGCTGCGAAGCGACTGTCTCTTCGTCTTGAGCGAGCCGCTGTCGGGCACATGCAGTTCAAAAGTACAAACACCGATAAACATGATCTCTGTCAACCGGACGATGCCGCGACGACGCACTTCTACAGTTTTGCCGCTACCTTTTCCATGACATACGCTTCGACGACGTCGCCGACCTTGATATCATTGAAGTTCTCCACGCCGAGTCCGCACTCGTAGCCGGCCTGCACCTCGCGGACATCGTCCTTGAACCGCTTGAGCGAGTGGAGCTTCCCTTCGTACACGAGCACGTTGTCGCGGAGCACCCGGACGCCGTCCGCCTGTCTCGTCATGGTGCCCTCGAGCACGTAGGAGCCGGCAATGGTGCCCACCTTGGACACGTGGAATGTCTGCCGCACCTCCGCCCTTCCGAGGACCTTCTCTTTAAGCGTGGGCTCGAGCAGCCCTTCCATAGCCGCCTTGATATCATCGATGGCATTGTAGATGATGTTGTACAGTCTGATGTCCACGCCTTCGCGCTGGGCGAGGTCGGCACCCTTTGGCTCGGGCCGCACGTTGAAGCCGATGATGATGGCATTCGATGCCGCTGCGAGCATCACATCGGTTTCCGTGATGGCGCCCACGGAGCTGTGGATGACCTTGAGCTTGACGGCCGGCGTCGACAGCTTTTCCAGCGAATCGACTATGGCGCCCGCCGATCCGGACACGTCAGCCTTGATCACGATGTTCAGTTCCTTCACCATGCCGTCCTGGATCTGGGCATGCAGGTCTTCGAGGGTGACCTTTTTCATTGCGGCCATTTCGGTGCTTCGCTGCCTGGCTTGCCGGAACTCGGCGATCTGCCGGGCCTTCCGCTCCTCTTCGAGCACGACGAACCGTTCGCCGGCAAGCGGCACCCCCGAGAACCCGATGACCTCAGCCGGGGCTGAGGGACCCGACCGGTCGACGCGTTCGCCTTTGTCATTGATGAGCGCGCGCACTTTTCCGAACTGGGCGCCGGTTACGAAGAAATCACCGACCTTCAGCGTACCGGACTGGACCAGCACGGTCGCAACGGGGCCGCGGCCCTTGTCCAGCTTTGCCTCGATGACGGTTCCGCGGGCCATCTTGTCGGGATTCGCCTTGAGCTCGAGCACGTCGGCCTGGATCAGGATCATTTCGAGCAGTTGCTCAAGTCCGATCTTCTTCTTGGCGGACACCTCACAGAAGATGGTCTGGCCGCCCCACGCCTCGGGGATCAGCTGAAACTCGGTCAGTTCTTGCTTCACGCGATCCGGTTTTGCCTCCGGCTTGTCGATCTTGTTGATGGCAACGATGATCGGCACATTGGCCGCCTTCGCATGGGCGATGGCCTCTTTCGTCTGGGGCATGACTCCGTCGTCCGCCGCCACCACGAGGATCACGATGTCCGTTACCTGGGCGCCGCGCGCCCGCATGGCCGTGAATGCCGCATGGCCCGGGGTATCCAGGAAGGTGATATCCCTCCCCTTGAGGCTTACCTGGTAAGCGCCGATATGCTGCGTTATGCCGCCCGCCTCCCGGGAAACGACGTTCGTCTCGCGAATAGCGTCCAAGAGCGATGTTTTTCCGTGGTCCACGTGGCCCATGATCGTGACCACCGGAGGACGGGTCACCATGGACTCTACCGTGTCGGCCGCCTCCTCAAGGATATCCTCGGCAGTCTCGATGCTCGCGATCTCCGCCTTGATCCCGTACTCATCGGCGAAGAGCATGGCGGCATCCATGTCCATGGTCTGGTTCTGCGTCGCCATAACTCCCATGGTCATCAGCTTCTTGATCACGTCGCCGACCTTCTGGCCCATTACCTCGGCAAATTCCTTGATGGTGCAGCCTTCCTGGATCTTGACCACTTTCTTCCTGGGCTTCGTGATGTCGGCGACATCGGTTTGCAAACCGTGACGTTCATCCTTTTTGTGCGGCCTCTTGCCGGCAGGAAGCGTCTTCAGGTCCGGTAGCTTCTTGAACGACGGCTTTTCCCGGAACTCGCGCTCCTGCTTCTGCTCGAATTCGCTCTTTTTCTGCCACTTCTTCTTGGAACCTTTACCCGGCGCCTGAGCTGGCAACATAGCAGGCGGCACCTGGGACGGCACGAGCACCGGCGATCCGAAACTCGGTCGTCCACCGGGGCGTGCTCCAAACGACGGGCGCGGTCCCATGCCCGGTTGCCGCGGAACCGGCTGCACCTGCGCGGGCCGGACGCTCGTTGTTGCGGGAGCGGTTTTCTGGGCAGTGGCCGCCACTGTCTGCGGCTGGGGAATGACGGGAGCAGCGGGAGGAGGCGGAGGAGCGGCCACAGCCGGCTTCAGCTGGCTGGCCGGCGGGAGGACTGGCGGGGCTGGCATGGTCGGCTTCGGCATCGGCGGGATCGGAACCGGCTTGGGCTTTGCGCCCGGCTTCTCGAGCGTAGACGAGAACTTTCCGATCAGCGCCGCCGCCTTTTTCATTCTTTCCTCGCGCGAAACGACGGGTTCGCCAACAGTCTCCTTGTCCTTCTTGACCTTGTCTTTTTCCTTGTCCTTGCGAATGGCCTTTAACTTCTCAATCAGGGACTTGGTCTCTTTGTCATCAAGACCGCTTGACGGAGTCTTTCCCTTGATCCCCATTTTTTCAAGAACAGTAATGAGGTCTTTGCTTTCCACCGCCATTTTTTTTGCCAGTTCATGTACCCTGATCACGGTCATTAATCTCGTACCCCCAACAAGTTAAGCGAAAGTATATTACTCTACTCACCGTTATTTATCAAGCTATTTAATCTCCCGGCCTCGTTCCAGACAGCATTTGCAAGGCCCCGGTCAAGCAGGGCAATGACCCCGACCAGCTCCCGGCCCAGCATCTCCCCCATGTCGTCACGGCTCAGCATCGTTGCCTGGCGGAGGGACGCTGCCCCCGCCTGCTGGAGCTTTTCCCTCGTGCCGTCCGACAGATCTTGGGCCCAGATCAGCATTTCGATTCGGCCTTTTTCCAGAGCGTCCTGCACCGCTGAATACCCTGCCGCCAATTTCCCCGACTTGGCCGACATGAAAATGAGAGCTCTGACTTTGCCGTTAATGGCCGAAACGAGCATCGCCGTGAATTCTGACGCCGACGGCGACTTGATCCTGAGCTTAAGCGACCGCGACAGGGCCTCCTTGCTCATCGCGCCCTCGATGCATGCCCGCTTGGGACAGACATAGACTGCACGACCGGGCAGCTTTTCGCGGTAGTCCAGGACAACCGTGCCGTCTGAACCTGCCACGATCCTCACGACCTCATCCTTCGGGAAGACGCCCCTGCACCCTATGCAGGTCCGCTCCGGTCCGTGTTTCATATCAATCCGGCCCTCCGCCGCGTTTTACTTCTTCACATGGGCGCGCGCGGCATCGAGAATCTTCTGTGCCGTCTTTTCACCGATCCCCGGCACGGCAAGGATCTCCTCGTCAGCCATGGCCGCCACCTTCGCAATGGTATCGTAACCGGCCTCACGGAGGGCCTGGGCGGTCTTGGGCCCCACGCCCTCGATCGCGGTCAGTTCGTCGGCGGCTGCCGCTTCGGCCTCGAGGGTCTCGGCAGCCTCGGTCTCCTCGGCCATCTTGCGCGTCTCCTCGACGATGGCCGCCTCGATCTCCTGTTCGCGTTCTTTCTGGCGCTCCTGGTCGTATTCGGACTCGCTCAGGATGTCGATCTTCCAGCCCGTCAGCTTCGCCGCGAGCCTGACGTTCTGGCCCTTCTTACCGATCGCGAGCGACAGCTGACTGTCGGCGACCACGGCAAGCGCCGACCGGTCCTCCTCGGTCACACCGACCTTCTCGACCACGGCCGGGCTGAGCGCCTTCGCAATGTAGATGCGCGGGTCCTCGGACCACGGGATGATATCGATCTTCTCGCCACGGAGCTCGCGCACGACGGCCTGCACCCGCGAACCCTTCATGCCGACGCACGCGCCCACCGGGTCCACCTGGGAGTCCTTGGATACCACGGCGATCTTCGTTCGGTCCCCCGCTTCACGGACGACGCCCTTGACCTCGACGATGTTCTCATAGATCTCCGGCACTTCCATCTCGAAGAGCCGGGAGACGAAGTCGGGATTTGCCCGGGAAAGCACGACCTGCGGTCCCTTGGAGGTGTCCCGCACTTCAAGCACAAAGGCCCTGACCCGGTCTCCTCTGCGGTAGCTCTCTCGGGGCACCTGCTCGCGCGCGGGCAGCACGGCTTCGGTCTTTCCCAGGTCGATATAGTAGGCGCCCTTCTCATGGCGCAGCACGATGCCGTTGACCAACTGGCCGATCTTGTCGTTGAATTCCTTCAGGATCACGTCGCGCTCGGCCTCACGCACCTTCTGCACGATCACCTGGCGCGCGGTCTGGGCCGCAATGCGGCCGAACCCCTCGAACTGCACCTGGAGCGGGACCTCGCCGTCCAACTGGGCCTCGGGGAAGAGCTCGATCGCCTCCGCCAGCGTGATCTCCTCCTCGGCGTTGGCGACCTCGGGGACCACCTTCTTGTAGGCGTACATGATGATATCACCGCGCTTCGGGTCGATCTGGACCGCGATCCGCTGCGTTCCGTACTTCTTCTTGGCCGCGCTCACGAGCGCCGATTCGACGGCCTCGACCACCATCTCCTTCGAGATTCCCTTCTCCTTGCTGATCTGATCGATCACCTGGATCAATTCCTGGCTCATTGCTTTCCTCCTGAAAATGAATACACAAAATCAAAAAACACTGCGCGGATACACGCGGATGAATTAAGATTTTTTCTCAGACACGATATGCGTCCTGTCCGGTTAATCCGCCTTTAACTGCATCAATCTGCGCCCCAACTGTCTCGCTAAAACTCAACCTCGAGCGAGGCCTTCGCGATATTGCTGAGTGGTATCGCCAGGATCTCTCCCTCTGCGACCTCCACTCTCACGAAGGTATCAAGAATGCCCCGCAGCTTTCCTTTGAACACCTTTTCCTTGTCGATCGGCTGATAGGTCTTTATCTTGACCGCCAGGCCGGTGAAGCGGATGAAGTGCTCCGGTTTCGTCAGCGTACGGTCAAGCCCGGGCGACGACACCTCGAGTGTGTATGCATGCTGGATGAAGTCCTCCACATCGAGCGCCGTGCCCAGGTCCCTGCTCACCGCCTCGCAGTCGCCCAGCGTCACGCCACCGCCTATCTCCCGGTCGATGTAGACCCGGAGAAGCCACTTGGGCCCGGATTTCTGGAACTCCAGTTCCCAGAGGTCCAGCCCCAGCGACCGCAGTATCGGGTCGAGCACCTGCCGTATCCGGTCCTCGGCATCGGACATTGTTTCCCCCAAATAAAAAGAGTGGGCAAAAGATGCCCACTCTTCACGAGATTTCCGAGAGTGTTGTTACTTTGTAACACAGCAGGAAGAGGAAAGCAAGGGAAAAGTGATGCAAACGATCAAATCAGGCTGCATTGGGCCGCTGGTGCGAGGTCTTCAGTGGAAACGAGAAGGTCCGGAACACTTATTTGACTTGACAGTAGAAAACCAGTTTGTAATACTGCGTACATTGCGATATTTTGGTTATTCCAGCCTATTCTCCTTATGAACTCGCTGAGAGCGACATCGTCTCCTACCCGCCAGGCCGAGCGGAAGAAGAGGGATGCAACATATGATCACGATCCCTGGATACAAGGTCTTACGCCAGCTCTACGAAGGTAACCGAGCGATCGTTTACCATGGATGGAACGTTGACGAAAAGAAGCCGGTCACCATTAAGACGCTTCGGCCCGAACAACTGACCGCTGAAAACATCGAGGCGCTCCGGCACGAATATGAGTTATCGAAGTCCCTGGGACTGGAAGGCATTGTCAGACCCTACGGAATGGTTGCCTCAGACTGCGGTCCGGTGTTGATCCTCGAAGATTTCGGCGGCGTATCACTGAAAAGCCTCCTCAATCAAAGAGGGGCACCACTGCAGGTTTTTCTAGACCTGGCAATCCGGGTCTCGAAGATACTGAGCGAACTGCATCAAAGCCAGATTATTCACAAAAATATCAGGCCCTCCAACATCATCGTCAATCCGGACACCGGACAGGTCAAGATCACCAACTTCAGCATGTCGTCCTTGCTCGGGCAGGAGCACCGCCCTGACCTGTCAGGCGGCAGCCTCGCCTACATGTCTCCCGAACAAACAGGCCGCATGAATCGGTCCGTTGATTACCGGACGGATTTTTATTCCCTGGGTGTAGTGTTCTATCAACTGTTGACCGGGGAACTCCCTTTCAAAGCGACCGACGCCCTGGCGCTTATTCACAGCCATATTGCCATGGAGCCGGAATATCCGAGCAAGGTCAAGACCGGTATTCCTTCGGCTGTCTCAGACATCGTCATGAAGCTCATTGCGAAGAACGCCGAGGACCGGTACCAGAGCGGATACGGTTTGGAGGCAGACCTTCAAACCTGTCTGGCCCAGTTGAACAATGACGGCCGGGTCGAACGCTTTGAACTCGGCACCCGTGACATCCCTCAGACGTTCACTCTGTCCCAGAAGTTGTACGGCCGGGAGCGCCAGATTGAGAGCCTGATGGCTGCGTTTGATCGGATACGGCAGGGAACCACCGAGCTCCTGCTCGTGACCGGCCATGCGGGCATAGGCAAAACAGCCCTGATCAATGAGATCCACAAGCCGATCCTTGCGCAGAGAGGCTATTTCATTTCGGGCAAATATGATCAACTGAAGAAAAACGTGCCGTACAGTGCCGTCATTCTGGCCGTCAAGACTCTTATCAGGCAGATACTGACCGAGAGTGAAGAACGGGTCCACCTCTGGAAAGAACGGCTCACGCAAGCCCTCGGTGTCAATGGGCAGATAATCGTTGATGTGATCCCCGAGGTTGAGCTCATCATCGGCAAGCAGCCGGCGCTGTCCCACGCGGGGCCCACCGAAGCGCTGAACCGGTTTAACAGGGTCATTCAGAGATTTGTCGGAGCATTTGCAGAGAAAGGGCATCCCCTGGTCCTCTTCCTGGATGATCTGCAGTGGGTTGATCTGGCCAGTCTAAACCTGATAAAGATCCTGATCACCGATCCTAACATTAAACATTTCTTTGTCATCGGGGCCTATCGTGATAATGAAGTCAAAGCCGGCCATCCGTTGCTGCTCCTGTTCGACGAACTCTCAGCGGGAGGCGTGAACGTTACGAGCATTAACCTGCCCTCCTTAACCGTTGAGCATGTGAATCAATTGATCGTTGATACGCTCAGGTGCTCCCCTGGACAGTCCGAACCCTTGGCCCGGATCGTCTATCAAAAAACGGGAGGAAGTCCCTTCTTTGTGAGCCAGATGTTGAAGGTCTTCTATGAGGAAAAGATGCTCGTCTACGAAGCCATGCATGGCTGGAGATGGAGCATTGATGAAATCAGTCATCTCAACGTTACCGATAATGTGGTCGATCTCCTGGTGGGAAAAATCAGCAAGCTTTCGACCGCGACCCAGGAAATACTAAAGCTGGCTTCATGTATCGGGAACCGGTTTGATCTGGAAACCCTGGCGATTGTGTATGACAAATCATCCGACCAGGCATTGGCGGACCTCAACCAAGCCCTACGGGAGGGGCTCGTCATACCCGCAAATGAGAACTTCCTGTTTTTCCACGACCGGATCCAGGAAGCTGCCTACTCCCTGATCCCCGGCGAAGAGAAAAAGAATATCCACTATAAGATCGGCTATCTCGTCTTGCGGCAAACAAAAAAAGAAAACGTACATGCAAAAGTTTTTTATATAGCCGACCAATTGAACGCAGGGGCCGAGCTGATAACCGATCAGGCTGAAAAGTACGAACTTGCGGCACTGAATCTCATGGCCGGGAAAAAGGCAAAAGCGTCGACCGCCTATGCGGCGGCGGAAAGGTATCTGTCAAAAGGGATCGATCTCCTTGCCTTGGACAGCTGGCGGGAGCAATATGCATTGACCCTTGATCTGTTCATGGAGTGTTCGGAGTGCCGGTATCTCAACTGTAATTTCGAGGGAGCAGAGAAACTCTTTGATGTGATCCTGAAGAATGTTAGAACGAACCGGGAAAAAGCGGAGGCGTATAGCATCAAGACCGCCCTGTCGCAGAACAGGGGCAGGTCTGCAGAAGCGCTGGAATACGGCAGTGAGGGCTTGAAACTGCTCGGCCTCAACCTGCCTGCCCACCCGGGCAGTCTGATACAGTTCGCAGAGATCCTCAAGATCAAGTGGTATATCAGAAGGCGAAAAGCTGATGATCTGGTCCTGCTACCGGAGATGCGGGACCCGGCCCGGCAGGTGATCACCCAGATCCTGATCAGCATGGCTCCGGCGGCTTACTTCTCCGATAAAAACTTGTTAAGCCTGATCATGCTCAAAGTATTCACAATCACGCTCAGGTACGGGCGCACGAACGCAGCTCCCCTGGGGTATGCCACGTACGGCCTGATCCTCAGCGCTGTCCTTGGCAAGTACCAACGCGGATACGAACTGGCAGACCTTGCCGTACATTTGAGCAATCAGCAGCACGACCTGTCCCTGCGGTCGCAATGTGATTTCATCCTGGCCGGATTTGTAAATCACTGGGTGCGGCATCTAAGCACCAGTGTCGGCCTTTTCATCGACGGCCATATTTCCGGGCTGGAATCGGGCAATTTCGTATATGCCGGGTACTGCGCCGGCGTACACACCTTCACGAGCCTCGTCAAAGGCGATCACCTGAAGGACGTTCAGCAACTGGCGGAGAGCTACCTCGAAGTTCTGGAACAGATCCAGAACGAGGACATGCTCCTGTCGGTAACTGCTTTTCATCGGACCATCCAAGCGCTGCGCGGCCTGACTAAGGGGCCCACGACCTTTGACAGCGATCATTTCGATGAGGGGGAACTCGTCCGTAAATTAAATACCTATGACCGGCAGTTTGTGCTGAGCATATACCGTATTTTGAAGCTCCCCCTGTTGTTCCTGTTCGACGATTTTGCCAGCGCTCTCGAGATGTCCGAAGAGCTGCAGAAAGACAGGGACCACCTGCTCGGCATGTACTATCTCCCCCATCACAATTTTTACTATTCTCTCACGCTGACGGCATTATATCCCACAGGAGATTCCAGGGATAAACGCTCATACTGGAATAGGCTGAAAAAAAATCAAAAGACGATGAAAACATGGGCTAACAACTGTCACGCAAACTACCTCCATAAATACTCGCTTGTCGCAGCTGAAATGGCACGTCTCAAGGGTAAATATCAGCAGGCAGAGGATCTGTACGATCAGGCAATCAAATTGGCACGAGAAAATGAGTTCGTGCAGGAAGAGGCGATCGCCAACGAGCTGGCGGCCCGGTTCCATCTTACGCGGGCGCGGGAGCACGTCGCTAGGGCCTATTTGATGGAAGCCCTCTCCTGCTATGAAAAATGGGGAGCAACGGCTAAGGTTAAGCAGCTTGAAGATAAATATGCCACGCTGTTCGCGAGCACAGCTCAACTCTTCTCCAATCCGGTCTCTGTCAGGACCATAAGCGCAGAACGCTCAGAGCAGCTTCCTCCGACGGGTTCTTCTGCCCTCGATCTTACGGCGGTCTTGAAATCTTCCCAGGCGATCTCCCGTGAGATCTCCCTGGACAGGCTGCTGCGGGAACTGATGAAGATCGTGATGGAAAATGCCGGGGCCAGGAGAGGTCTACTGATCCTGGAGCGGGACGGCCGACTCTATCTGGAAGCTGAAGGGAGGGCTGAGAATGGCGCCTTCTTCGTTCTCCGGTCCCTGCCCGTGGAAGGCAGCAGGGTGTTGGCCGAATCCGTCGTCCATTATACGGCAAGAACGCTCGAGGCCGTGGTTCTGAACGATGCGGAGAATGAAGGCATGTTCACTCATGACCCTTACATCATAGACCAAGCATCCAAGTCAATCCTTTGCACTCCCATCATCAACAAGAGACGGCTCACCGGCATCCTCTACCTCGAAAACGATCTTACGTCCCATGCCTTCACTCCAAGCAGGGTGGAAATCCTTGACGCCCTTTCCTCCCAGATTGCCATTTCTCTGGAAAATGCCACGCTGTACGAGGAGTCCCGGAGCGCAAAGGAATCGCTTCAGGAGAGCGAACAAAAATTCCGGACCCTCGCCGAGACCATGAGGTCGGGGATCGTCATCTACCGGGAGGATGCATTTCTCTACGTCAATCCGGCAACGGAGTCCATCACGGGCTATAGCCGCGATGAATTTCCGGCAATGGATTTCAGCAGCATTATCCATCCCGACTACCTGGATTTGGTGCGTGAGCGTGCCGCTGACCGACTTGCAGGGAGGCCCCTTCCGGAGCAGTACGAGTTCAAGATCGTCAGAAAGGATGGCGAAGATCGATGGGTGCTGGCGACGGCCCGACGGATCGAGTACGGCAGGGAAAAGGCAATGATCGCAACCCTCCTTGACGTCACAGATCAGAAGAAAGCTGAACAGGAACAGTTGCGCCTGCATGAAGAAAACGTACGGCACTACCGGGAAAAGATCGATGAAGAACAGCGTCATCAGCGGGAAAAAGAAAACATCCTTATGGATATTCATGACGGCATCGGAGGTATAACAACCAACATCGGACTGCTGTCCGAGGTCGCCCGAAAAGCGCTCTCCCGCGGCGACATCAAGAATTCGCTCGACACGATCTCGAGCCTTGCGCGCGAAGGCACTACGGAAATCAGGAGCCTCATGTTCAGCCTTGACAGCAGGGACCACAGCTGGCGCTCGCTCGCAGCGGAGATGAACAGCCATGGGGCGAAAACATTTCAACCTCATGCGATAGCGTTCGAGATGATCACGGAGATTGAGAACACCGCTGCTGAGCCGGGGGGTCTCTTGTTTTTACATCTATTCAGGATCTATCGGGAGGCGCTCACGAACGTCATAAAGCATGCAAGAGCGACGAGGGTCACGGTACGCCTCCGCGTTGATCAAGAGCGTCTCGTTCTCGCAGTCCAAGACAACGGTCAGGGGTGTGATGAGGCAGCTATCGTCGGAAAAGGCCGCGGTGTGAACAATATGAAAAGACGGGCTTCGGAGCTCGGGGGCTCCGTCACGATCACCGCGGCGGAAGGCATGTGCATCTCCCTGGAAATACCGCTGTCACGAATATCGCACTCATAAACCGTTCCTTGCAGCGGTCTCATTGAACAGGGACTGCGTACTTCTTTATTTCTCGATCCTCGGCGGCACATCCCCTACTTTCGCGATCCGGTACCAATCGAGGAACTGAGCCGCGGCGGGTTCGTCCTCACGGGGCGCCCACGGAGCATGGTTGGCCTCTTCGATCGGCCTGTACGGCCCCTGCTTGATCTCGAACACGACCGTGCCCGGTTCGAGCGATGCCGGCGCATGCCAGGTGTTCCTTCCGAACTCGACCGCGGTCACCGGGCCGCGGGCACTCAGTACGGTACGCCGGACCACCGTACCCTGCTCATCAAAGATATTCAGGGCCAAGGACCCGCGAAGGATGAGCAGTATCTCCCACGTTTCAGGGTCGGAATGACGGTGGGGCCGAACATAGGTTTCCGGCTCCATGGCGATGCAGAGGCGCTGCACCGGGTCGTTCAACTCGGGATGGAGATTGAAGTGAGCGCGTTTCCGCGGGGAGCTCTTCGCTTTTGCCGCGAGGGAATCGAGCAGCGCCCGATCTATCTGCTTCATGTCTTTCTCCTCACTCTATTCCTGGTCACTGCAACAGGTGTCATCGTCGAGCCTGACGGTATCGCAGAATCCGGCGATCCGCTCCGCGGGAACGCCCATACTGACAAGCCTCTTGACGACTTTGGCCCTCTGGAAGACCGCAATGACACGTGGAGGCCTTCAATGCGGTCTCCACGGCGTAGCGGGACCTTTCGTCTCCGCTGCAGGTCGCGATGAACTTCCCGCTGACCGCACGCCTTACCGGGATTGCTGCCGCACCGGGTGTGAACCGGCCAGGAAAAAAGCGGCGCGACCAATCCGGATCGTCTCCCGCAGGAGCATGAGGTCAAAGATCAGTTCATTCAACTCGGTGGGTTTGTCGGCGTATGCATAACTTCTCCGGACATCCGGACATGATTGCAGCTTCTGAGGAGGGGGACCTGTTCCTGTCTCAGACGCTTGAGCCTCTCCGCGGCATGAACGGCTATGATTATATAAAGAGAAGGGTGTGAAGTCAAACTCTTTGAAGAGCAGATTAAGGCGCGCGACAGGAGCGCATTTTTTCGTGCCCCTGATCCTGACCTCTATTACGGGCGAGAGCTGCATCGAAAGGAGCACGAGGGCCACAACCTGTCCTGGAACATATTGTAATCCCAAAGGAATCTACCACGTGCTGCCCCCGGCGGAGAGGACGGCCTTTTCATGACAACCGCGGGAGCACAAATCAGTCGGGCGCGGCTGACGGAGGCTCGGTACCCAACCAGTCAATCCGGAGTGCAACCATGTCCTCGCCCATCGTCGTGGTGACGTACAAAGAGATGGACGACGAGGACGACGCTTGCACGGCGTTGAACCGCTTCAGGGTGGCCGGGACCCGGGACTGCGTCTCTCCCGAAGTGTAAGTCTTCATGACCGCACGCCTGATCGTGCACCCGGAACAATGGATTGTTCTGCCGCAGCCTTCCGGCAGCCGTGCATGGGAGCACTCGAAGACGTTCCCGAGGAGATGCTGCACCATGTCCCGGGGCTCCTTGCCGAGCAGTGTGCAGGCGGCCTTGTTGGCTATTTTAACGATCAAATACTGGTCCGCATATACACCTACCATCATGACCGGCAGCATCATGCTGTCGAGGTAAGACTGAATGGGCACGCCTTTCTGAAAAGACAGGTTGTCCGCACATTGCTCGCAGATACCATGCGATATTTCCGTGTCCGGAAGGCCGCTGTTTTTAGCCTTTCCAATCTCTCGCGCACACCATGCGCAAACCACTTTCATCAATTTCTCCCCTGTTCATCGTAAGCAGGAACATGTATAATACTTTAGAATTACTATATTATATACAATAACAACCACTTTTTTTCACATTAATATTTTTTTCTGCTACATTAGTATTTATGACCGAAGATGCAGACAAACGAACGCGCGGGGTTCAGCGCTATTTCGTCGCATCCCACCGCACGGCGTCGGTCCAAGTGATCCCCTTCGATCAACTGACCTGCTCCGGACATACCGTACGAATTGCAGATCTCAGCATAATCGGTGTCGGGATTGAATCACCCGATCCAATCGAGCCTGGCCTCGCCTGTTTCGACGAGCCGGTAAGCGGCCACCGGTTCGGTGTTGTGGCCTGGTGCAGACAGAATGGCGACAGATACAGGGCCGGCATAAGCTTTGTCACTCTTTCGCACCCTCATGAACAATACATTTTGAACCAGCTCAGCCTTTCCCCGCACCACAAGGCCCTCCGTGACCCCGAAAAGATCCTCGAAACGCTCCTGAAAGACATTAAACCGGGAACCATCAGTTAAAGGGACCGGCCCTATGCCGCGCAGACAACAAAAACGGCAACCCGATATCAGCCCGGATTGCCGTTGCCTCATCCCTCGCCAGCGGATAGCGGATGCTATTTGTTCAGCAGGGCCGCAGCTTCTTTTGCGAAATAGGTGAGGATCATATCGGCCCCTGCCCGCTTCATTGCGATGAGCGACTCCATCATAACCCGTTCGCCATCTACCCATCCCAGCTGCGCCGCTGCCTTGACCATGGAAAACTCGCCGCTTACGTTGTAGGCCGCCACCGGAAGGTTGAACTGCTGCCTGACCTGGTAAATGATGTCAAGGTAGGCAAGTGCGGGCTTGACCATCACAATGTCAGCGCCCTCGTCAATATCCAGGGCGACCTCGCGCAGGGCTTCCCTGCTGTTCGGAGCATCCATCTGATAGGACCGGCGGTCTCCGAACTGGGGCGTCGATTCGGCCGCCTCGCGGAACGGTCCGTAAAAGCCTGATGCATACTTCGCAGCATAGGACATGATCGGGATGTCGTAAAAGCCGTCGCTGTCGAGCGTCTGCCGGATGGCGGCCACGCGGCCGTCCATCATGTCCGACGGGGCGACCATGTCCGCGCCCGCCCTTGCGTGGGACAGGGCTTCCTTTGAAAGCAGTTCGAGCGTCGCGTCGTTCTGGACAACGCCGTTTTTGATGACGCCGCAGTGGCCGTGGCTCGTATATTCGCAGAGGCACACGTCGGTGATCACGATGAGTTCGGGATGCCTGTTCTTGATGGCCTTGATGGCATGCTGGATGATGCCTTCATCGGAATAGGCTTCGGTGCCCTCCTCGTCCTTGTGCTCCGGAATCCCAAAGAGAATGACCGCGGGGATGCCCAGAGCCTTGACCTCGTCGCAGTCCTTCACGATGTTCTCGATGGACTGCTGAAAATTCCCGGGCATGGAGCCGATCTCTTTCTTCACTCCCGTGCCGTGCGTAACGAAGAGCGGATAGATGAAATCGTCGGGTGAAAGCTTCGTCTCCCGGACCATACGCCGTATGTTCTCGTTTGCCCGCAGACGCCTCGGCCGGTACATCGGTTGGAACATGGGATCTCCTGAAAAGTATTTAACCGCGGATGAACGCGGTTAGATGAGAATAACGAACAGTGCTGCGATTGGCCGCGAATACGAGCCCCGCGAAACGCCCTGAGACGTCAGATCTTTTTAAAAAAACCTCGTTCGAGATAATGTAGCTGAACACTCCGGCTACTGGATCTTAAATGATTTCGCCGTTGTCCTGGTATTCGCGTTCAGAATGCTATCCACACCCGCAGCCGCCGGAACCGCACCCTCCATGGCTCGGCTTTGCCTCCTCGCCTCCGCAGCCGCAGCTTCCGCCGGCCGGCGCGCCGTTCGGGAACCCGAGCACGAACCCCTCTCCCCGCTCGTCGCGGATGAAGCCGAGCTCGGCGCCGTCGAGCTTTTTCGAGGTAGCCTCGTCAAGGAACACCCTTGCGCCATGCATTTCCACGATGATGTCTCCGTCGCCTGCCTTGTCATCGATCATGATCTCGTAGGAAGGACCGCAGCAACCCCCGCCGCCGGCGGTCACCCGCAGCGCATGGTTCGGCACGCCCTCCACCTTGAGAATGTCTTTAATTTTGTCGGCTGCTATTTCTGAAATCGTTATCATGAGTAGCCTCCTTTAAAGTAACCACGGGTCCCGGAGCTGCCGGGACGCACAGATGCACACCAGGTGACAAATCAGCCAAAGAACCATGATCTCTTTTTTATCCCCGTTTCCGGATGATATCAATGCACTCTGTTATAGAACTCCACCATCGCGTCAACCAGAGCGGGGATCGTATAGTCTTTTGGCATGATGTCCGTTTTCAAGCCGAATTCTTCAGCCGTTTTTGCCGTGACCGGCCCGATACAGGCGACTGCCACGCCTTCCATGAGCTTCTTATACTCTTTTGGGCCCAGTATTTCAATAAAATTATGAACCGTCGACGAGCTGGTGAAGGTGACCGCGTTGATCTTCTTCTCGTTGAACAGCTTCAGGACGCGCTCCAGGTCAGCGGCAGGCCTGACGTTCTCATAGGCGGTCGCGACCGTCACTTCGGCCCCCTGCTCCCTGAGCTTATCGGGGATGAGCTCCCGGGCAACTTTCGCCCGCGGGATCAGGATTTTCAGGCCCCTGACTTTTGTGCCGCCCAGGGCCGCGAGCACGCCTTCGGCCTTGAACTCGGAAGGGACCAGGTCGGGTTTCAGGCCGTAGCAATCGAGCGCTTCAGCTGTTTTCGGCCCCACCACGCAGATGTTCACGCCTTTGAGCAGGCGCAGGTCCTTGTTGAGCGTCCGCAGCCTTTCCATGAAGAACCGTATCGCGTTCGCACTCGTGAAGATAATCCACTGGTAGGCCTCGATCGCGGTGATGGCCGCATCCAGTTCATCCCAGCTGGACGGAGGAACCACGTCGATCGTAGGAAATTCGATGGTCGTGGCACCGCGGTCGATCAGCATCTCGGCGAACACGCTCGCCTGGTCCCGGGAACGCGTCACAATGACCCTCTTGCCGAAGAGCGGTTTGGACTCGTACCAGTTCAGTTTGTCCCGTAGCCTGACGACATCGCCAACCACGATGATGGCAGGCGGACCGAGCTTTGCCGCTTGTACCTTCGATACGATATCCCTGAGCGAACCGGTCACGACCTTCTGATCGGTTCGGGTGCCCCACTGGATCAGAGCTACCGGGGTCTCAGGGCTGCGGCCGTGATTGACGAGATTGTCGACAATGTTCGGGAGATTCTTCATGCCCATGAAGAACACCAGCGTCCCGATACCCGTCGCTATCCGGTCCCAGTGCACCGTGGACTCGGGCTTCGTGGGGTCCTCATGCCCGGTGATGAAGGCCACGCTCGCGGTGTAGTCTCGATGGGTGAGGGGAATGCCCGCGTAAGTGGGAACCGCCGTGGCCGCCGTCACGCCCGGTACGATCTCAAAGGGAATGCCGTTGTCGACAAGTTCCTCCGCCTCTTCCCCTCCCCGTCCGAAGATGAAGGGATCGCCGCCCTTGAGACGGGCGACGATCCTCCCCTCCCTTGCCCGTTTCACGATGAGCCTGTTGATCTCGTCCTGGGGCAGGGTGTGCCTTCCGCCCTGTTTGCCTACGTAGACCAGTTCCGCCTCGGGGCGACGCTGGTCCAGCAGCCGTTCGTTCGCCAGGTAGTCGTAGATGATCACATCGGCCTTTTTGACACATTCCAAGCCCTTGACCGTGATCAGGCCGGGGTCGCCCGGCCCGGCCCCGATGAGATAGACTTTTCCGATTGATGATGTCATAGAAAATGAGAAACCACAGATGGACACAGGCGAACACGGATCAGGCAATAAAATTCCTATCCGTGTTCATCCCTGGTAATCTGTGGTTACTATTTGTATTGCTAGCTCTCCAGCAGGTTGTTCCCGCTGATGTCGTTTGTGTGTCCGTACACTTCCCGCAGGATTACGTCCGCACCGCGGGAAAGCAGTTTTTCCGCGAGCGTGACCCCGAGTTTCTCGGCCTTGTCCGGGGAGCCTTCAATCGTGTCCTTGATGATGCGCTTTCCGTCCACACTGCCGACCAGCCCCGTGAGATGCAGAATCTTATTCTTCATCTCGCCGTAGCAGGCGATCGGCACCTGGCACCCGCCCTCGAGCCTCCTGAGCAGCGCGCGCTCGCCGGTTACGCAGACGCGGCTGTCGGCATGGTTGAAGAAAGCGATCATGTCGTTCAGTTCCCGGTCGTCGACCCGGCACTCGATGCCAAGGGCTCCCTGTCCGATCGCGGGAAGACTGATCGCGGGATCGATGAATTCCGTTACATTCTCCGCGAGTCCAAGCCGTTTGACACCGGCCGCTGCAAGGATGATGGCATCATACTGCCCTTCTTTGAGCTTCCTGAGCCGCGTGTCGACGTTGCCGCGAAGCTGGTGGATCACGAAGTCCGGTCGAACACTCATGAGTTGAGCCTGCCGCCGAAGGCTGCTCGTGCCCACATTCGCGCCTTTGGGCAGGTCGTTGAACCTGACCTTGTTCCGAGTCAGGAGCGCGTCCCGCGGATCCTCGCGCTTCGTGATGCAGGCGAGATGAAGACCGTCTGGAAAGAACGTGGGAACGTCCTTCATGCTGTGGACCGCGATGTCGATCTCGTTCGCCAGCATGGCTTCCTCGATCTCCTTCACGAAGAGCCCTTTTCCGCCCACCTTGGCCAGCGGCACATCGAGGATCTTGTCACCGGTGGTCTTGATCTTGGTGAGCGAAACCAGCAGGCCCGCGTATTTTTTCTCAAGTTCCGACTTCACCCATTCAGCCTGCCAGAGCGCAAGCGCGCTGCTGCGGGTGCCGATCCTGATCTCTTTTCTCAATGAAATGCTCCTTAGAATACTGTTATTAACTTCAGATAAAAACGGGGAAACAGGGATTGAGCAATATCGTTATCCACGGATGAACGCGGTTACCTCTTGATCACGTAGAATACGGGCGCGCACCCTGTATGCGAAGCCGGTAGCTCCCCATGATCATACCGAGGACCCACAACTCCAGGCGGAACTGTTCACCGGCATTTTGATTCCGCGCCGCGAGGGATCTCTGCGGCCGGTGACGGGGTCTCGCCGGCCTTGTCATGGCCCGGACGCTTCAATTCCTTGTCCAGGTTGAACAGCCTGCGCGCGAGGGCAATGGTCTGGTCACCTTCACCCGGCGTGGACGCAGCCTGCTTCAGGACCACGAGCGGTGCGTGGAGCAGCTTGTTCACGAGGGACTGCGACATGATGTCGATAGCCCGCTTCTGCTCCTCCGTGATACCGCTCAGGCCGCCAAGCGTCTTCTCGAGCTCGCGCCTCCTCATGTCCTCCAGCTTTTCCCTGAGGTCCACGATGGTCGGCACGGCGTCCAGCGTCCGCTCCCACTGGAGGTAGGTCTCCACTTCCTGGGTTACGATTTCCTCCGCCTTGCGGGCTTCCCGAGCCCTGCCCTCGGTGTTGACGTCCACCTTGCTTTGCAGGTCGTCGATATCGTACAGGTAGACATTGTCGACCTTGTCGACATCGGGAGCTATGTTGCGCGGGTTGGAGATATCGATCATGAAGATCGGCTTGTTGCGGCGCTCCTTGAGCGCCTTCGCGATCATCTCCCGGCTTACGACATAGTGGGGAGCGCCGGTCGCGCAGATCAGGATGTCCACCATGACCAGGGCGTCGGGGAAATGCTCGAACCGGATGGCGTCTCCCTTGAACTCCTTTGCCAGATCCTCGGCCCGTTCAAAGGTGCGGTTCGCGACCATGATGTTTTTAACGCCGTTGCCCAGGAGGTGTTGGGCGGCGAGCTCGGCCATTTCGCCCGCTCCGAGCAGCATCACGTGCTTGCCTTCCAGTTCACCGAATATCTTCTTGGCCAGTTCCACGGCCGCGGAGCTGATGGAGACCGCCCCCTCGGCAAGCCGGGTGTCGGTACGCACCCGCTTTGCCACGGATATGGACTTCTTGATCAGTTTGTTCAGGATCGTGCTGGTGGTCTTGGTCTTGAGAGCGATATCGAAGGCGTCCTTGAGCTGCCCCAGTATCTGCGCCTCGCCGAGCACCATGGAATCGAGGCTCGATGCCACCCGGAAGGTGTGGCGCACGCCCTGGGCCTCGGGATACACGTACAGGGCCTGTTCCAAGGCGTCCCGGTCGAGCCCGTGGTAATCGGAGATGAACTGCTTGATGCGGTCGATGCCTTTGGCGCTGTCCGGGACCGACGCATAGATCTCCACGCGGTTGCAGGTGGAGACGATCATGCTCTCGCGTACGCCGTCATAGGTCATGAGTTTCCTGAGCGCGTCCGGGAGCGTGCTTTCCGGGAAGTTCAGCTTCTCACGCACCTCGATGGGCGCCGTTTTATGACTGAGGCCGACGACTATGATGCTCATTCTTCCGTCACCTTAAAAGGTATGCTTCCCGAGGTTGACACGGCTCACCACGAAGAAGCTGACGAGCACGAAAGCGAACCCGGCGATGGACAGGAGTGCCATTTTCCTCCCCCGCCACCCGATGGTCCGCAAATGCAGCAGCACAAGATAAATGACCCAGGTGATCAGCGACCAGGTCTCCTTCGGGTCCCAGCTCCAGTACGTGCCCCAGGCGCTGTTCGCCCATATGGAACCCGAGATCATGCCGACCGTGAACAGGGGCCAGCCGAACGTCAGTGCCTTGTACCCGAGCGTGTCCATGACTTCCAGCGACGGCAGCCGGTGGAACAGGGCACCGAGATTTTTTGCCTTGAGCTGGTGCTCCTGGATCAGGTACATGACGGACACGATGAATGCGAATGCGAAGGCCGCATCCCCCAGTACCGCGAAGCTCGTGTGGACGCCGAGCCAGCCGCTCTTGAGCACCGGCTTCAGCTCCTGGATGTCGCCCGAAACGATGAGCGCCGGAAGCATGAGCACGATGACCAGGGGAAGCATGAACGATCCCAGGGCCGCGACCCGGTATCGGTATTCCATGATAAGGAACATGAGCATGATGCCCATGCCAAGGAGATTGGCAGCCTCGAAAAAGCTGGTAACCGGGACCCGGCCGGATTCGGCCCAGCGCGATGCAAAATAAACGACGTGGAGCAGAAAACCGGCGACCGCAGCCCACCGGGAGAAGCTGGCAGCAGGCTTCAGGTCCGGCTTGACGATGTAGGTGATATAACCGGCAGCCGACAGCACATAGATGGCCATTGCCGCTTCAAAGAAGATGATGTTCATAAAGCCGTTCCCCGGAGGTCAGGTTTAGGTAATGGGTTGATGTTGCGAATTTTTATAATACTTTTTCAGTGCATGCAAAGTCAAGGGAAAAACGGGAAGGACGATTGAGGTCCCCTGATACCTAACGGGATTTTTGATTGCATCATGAATCCTGTATCGCGCATCATCGGTCATCGCAGGTGCTAGCGCTCCTGTGTCAGCCTGCCTTCCGCCATCCGAAGGACCCGGTCCGCACGGACCGCAAGTTTGTCATTGTGGGTGACAATGACAAAGGTCACTCCCCGTTCCTTGTTGATGCCCATGAGCAGTTCGTGAACGGCTTCGCCCGTATGCATGTCAAGGTTCCCTGTCGGCTCGTCAGCCAGAACGATGTCGGGATGCAGCATCAGGGCGCGGGCCACGGCGACGCGCTGCTGCTCGCCGCCGGACATTTCGCCAGGCCGGTGATGGGACCGGCCGGCCAGCCCGACATCGTCCAGGAGTTTCATAGCAGCCTCAGCGGCGGACGCACGGTCGGTCCCCCTGATCAGCGCAGGCATCATGACATTTTCCCCTGCGGAGAACTCCGGGAGCAGATGATGGAACTGGAACACGAATCCCACGTGATCGTTGCGGAATCGCGCCAGCCTGTCGCCATCCATGGCGAAAATGTCCTCGCCGTTGCAAACGATGCTGCCCGACGTGGGACGGTCGAGCCCCCCGAGGATATGCAGGAACGTGCTCTTGCCCACGCCTGACGCACCTACGATCGCGAGCACTTCCCCCCGCTGGATCTCGAGATCGATTCCATTCAGCACGTCAAGGGCGACCGGCCCGCTCATGAAGGTCTTCCGGAGCTGCTGTATATGAATAAGAACCGGCTCTATTTCTTCTCTCCCGTCTTGTCTCCGGGTTTTACCGTTTCAATGACCTTCTCGACGGCATGACCGGTCTTGGAAGCCTTGTCCTCCACTTTCTGCTTGACGACATCTGCCTCTTTCCCGACGCCGCTGATCCATCTGCCCGCCGATCTGAGCAGGCCGCCCCCGCCGAGAAGAATGAACACGACCGCGAGCAGTGCAAGAAGAATGATCGTCAACAAAAAACGTTTAAACGTGCCGCCTTTCTGAGCCATGGGTCCCTCCCTATCATTTCGCATTTTGAAAAGCTCTTTTGAGCTCTCCCTACTCGTACCTCAACACTTCCACCGGGTCCTGCCGCGCCCCCTGCCAGGATGGATAGAGCGTGGCCAGAAAACTGATGCCAAGGGCCGTCACACAGATGAAAAGAACGTCGAGCCCCGTGATCGAGAGCGGCAGATGGCTTACCTGGTACACGTCGCGGGGAAGCGTGACGATCCCGGTTTTCGTGATGACCGTGACCGCTCCGTATCCGATGACCGCGCCGATGGCAGTGCCCACGGAGCCGATGACGAGTCCGGCGAACATGAAGATGCGCATGATGCCGCCCGCGGTCGCCCCCATGGACTTCAGGATCGCGATCTCCCGGCTCTTTTCCATCACGATCATGGTGAGCGTGCCGATAATATTGAAGGATGCGACGATGATGATCACGATGAGGATCAGCGACATGCCGATTTTCTCCAGTTTCAGCGCCGAGAAGAAATTCTTGTTCATCTCGATCCAGTTCCTCGTGTAATAGGGATAGCCGACGGCGTTGCGGATCGTGTCGGATATCCGGTCCGCGTTGTAGATCTCGTCGATCTTGACCTCGATCCCGCTGACCCTCCTCGGCATGGCGAAGAACTTCTGCGCTTCCGGCAGCGAGGTATATGCGAAGCTCGTATTGTAATCATACATGCCCGCGTCGAAGATCCCCACGAGCTCGAACTTCCTCATCTTGGGCACCACACCGATTGCCGTTTCCTCTCCGATGGGATTGACCATCGTGACCGTATCGCCGACCATGGCGCCAAATTTACGCGCCAGGTCTTCGCCGATAACGATGCCCGGGTATTCCCTGCCGGGCTGTTCGAGCGCATCGAGGGACCCTTCTATCATGTTCTTTCCAAGGCTGGTCACCTGGCCTTCGGTCCGTGGATCGATCCCGCGCACGACAACACCCTGAACCCGGTCCCGGCTCGTCAGCATCGCCTGGCTGATGGTGAACGGCGTCGTCGCCTTCACATGCGGGACGCCGGATATCTTGTCCTGGAGCGATTTCACATCCTCGATCCCGACGCCGGAGTATTCCATGACCACGATCTGAGGGATGGCCGCCAGGATCTTGTCCCGGAAGTAGCCCTGGAATCCGGTCATGACCGACAGGGTGATGATAGAGGTCGCCACGCCGATGACCACGCCCGCGATGGAAATGAACGTGTTGAGCGACACCGTCCCGTACCGTTTTTTAGTCTTCAGATAGCGAAGACTGACAAATATTTCGTAAGGAGTTTTCATTACAAGCTCATGCCACAATGATGGGGGTGGTTACCTCTTTCACGGTTCCCGCTTGAACGTCGAGAGTCTAATCTGTCAGCAGCAGCCCCGCGTACGAAGCCCATGGTTATTATTCGTATTCCCTTCGTTTATTCTCATTCAGCACGATGGCTTCTCCTTCTTCATCTGCGGGAAAAGAATCACATCCCGGATGGAACTGGAGCCCGTGAGGAGCATCACGAGCCGGTCGATGCCGATGCCCTCGCCTGCGGCCGGCGGCATGCCGTACTCCAGTGCGCGGATGAAGTCCTCGTCCATCTGGTGGGCCTCCTCGTCGCCCGCTTCCCGCTCCGTCACCTGCTTCAGCAAACGCTCCTTCTGGTCAATGGGGTCGTTCAGCTCCGAGAAGGCGTTCGCCAGCTCCCTGCCCACGACGAAGAGCTCGAAGCGCTCCACCGTTGAAGGGTCATCATCGCGTTTTTTCGAAAGAGGAGAGATGTCCGTGGGGTAGTCGGTTATGAACGTGGGCTGGATCAGCTTCGGCTCCACCAGGGCCTCGAAGATCTCGTTCAGGATCTTGCCGTGGGGTTCGCCGCCCTTCAAATTGGCACCCAGCCTCAGCGCGTGGACCCGCGCCTTGTCCGGATCAACCAGCACGTCCTCTGCCACGCCTGCTTCGCGGAGCGCATCCCGGTAGCTGATCCGTTTCCAAGGCGGCGTCAGGTCGACCTCTCGGCCTTCGTAGATGACCTTCATCGTCCCCAGGACCGCCCGGGCAATGGAGCTGATCATGTCCTCGGTCATGACGATCAGGTCACGGTAGTCCGCGTAGGCAGTGTAGAATTCCAGCATCGTGAATTCCGGGTTGTGCCTCGTCGAGATGCCTTCGTTCCGGAAATTTCGGTTGATCTCGTAGACCCGCTCGAACCCGCCCACCAAGAGCCGCTTCAAATACAGCTCCGGCGCGATGCGGAGGTAGAGGTCCATATCGAGCGCATTGTGATGGGTCCTGAAGGGCTTTGCCGTCGCGCCGCCCGGGATGGACTGCATCATCGGCGTTTCAACCTCGAGATAGCCGCGCGCGTTCAGGAAATTGCGGATCTCCTGGACGATTCTCGAGCGCAGGACGAAGACCTTTTGGACCTCCGGGTTGACGATCAGGTCGACGTAGCGCTGGCGGTAGCGCAGCTCTACGTCGGTAAGTCCGTGCCATTTTTCGGGCAGCGGTCTGAGCGATTTCGCAAGGAGCGTAAAGGATTCCACGTCAAGGGTGAGCTCGTTCGTTCTGGTCCTGAACAGAAAGCCCGTCACGCCGATAAAGTCGCCGATATCGATCTTCTTGAGGAGCGCATAGGGCTCCTCTCCCAGGGTGTTTTTCTGGAAATAGAGCTGGATCCTGCCTGTGCCGTCCTGAATGTGACAGAAGCAGGCCTTGCCGAAGCTCCTCATGGCAACGATGCGGCCTGCCAGGGTGGCCGTGGTCCGCTCCTTCTCGAGGTCCTCCTTGGCCCTGCTTCCATGCTTGTCGGAAAGGCCTTGTGCCGAGGCCGTCACCTCGAACCTGCCCGCGTAAGGCTTCACGCCCATCGCGTTGACTTCCGCAAGTTTCTTGAACCGCTGCTGTATCAACTCGTTGTACTCTTCCATCAAAATCCCTTTCCTGTCCGACCGCGGCTGCTGGTTGCCAACCGCCGGACGGCCGGATCACCCGCATTCCATCGCGGATTATCCTGCCCAGTCACCGTCAGGAACAAAAGCCTATCCGGCGAGCATGGCGAGCACCTCCCGGTACTTTTCGCTCGTTTTGTGCACAACGTCGTCGGGAAGAACGGGCGCAGGCGGCTTCTGGTTCCAGTTGAGCGAGAGCAGGTAGTCCCTCACGAACTGCTTGTCAAAGCTCTTCTGGGAAACACCAACCTGGTAGCCGTCCTTCGGCCAGAAGCGCGAGGAGTCAGGCGTCAGTACCTCGTCGATCAGGATCACCTCGTCATGATCCATGCCGAATTCCAGTTTGGTGTCGGCGATGATAATGCCCTTCGGCTCGGCGATCTCGCAGGCCTTCCGGTAGACGGCAAGCGTATAGGCCCGGACCTTGTCAGCAACGTCCTTTCCCACCAGCTTGACGACGCTTTCGAAATCGATGTTCACATCGTGCTCACCCACCTCGGCCTTGGTCGACGGTGTGAAGATCGGATCCGGCAGCCTCGATGCCTCGGTCAGCCCGGGGGGAAGCTTGATGCCGCTTACCGCTCCCGTTGACCGGTACTCCTTGAGCCCGGAGCCGGTGAGATACCCGCGCACGATGCACTCGATGGGAAGGGGCCGGCACTTCCTGACGAGCATGCTACGGCCTTCGAGCATAGCTGCATGGGGCCGGCATGCTGCGGGATACTCCCTGACGTCTGTCGAGATCAGGTGGTTCCGGACAATGCCTTCGGTCCGGCTGAACCAGAACCTGGATATCTGAGTCAGGACTCTGCCCTTTTCCGGGACCGCATTCGGCAGGATCACATCGAATGCGGAGATCCGGTCCGTGGCGACGATCAGGAGGCTGTCTCCGAGATCGTAGATGTCGCGCACTTTCCCGCGCTTCGGCGGCTTCAAGCCTGCCAGGTTCGTCTCAAGCACCGGCGGTGTCTTCATCGTCCCCTCTTCCTTCGCCTTCCCGTTCATGGTTTTCCGGGCCCAGCTTGAGCAGCCGGATCCGGGCTATGCGGTTTTTCCTGAGCCGGAGCACGGTGAACATCACGTTCTGGTAGCGTATCTGGTCGCCTTCCGCGGGGAGTCTGCCGAAGAGGCCGAGGATGAAACCGCCGATGGTCTCGAACTCGTCCTCGGGGATCGTCACGCCAACCCGCTCGTTCACCCTGCCGATGTCAGTCTTCCCGTCCACGATATACCGGTTCGCGGCAACCTCTTCGATCTCGCGCAATTCCTTTTCCTGCTCGTCCCGGATATCGCCGATGATCTCCTCAATGAGGTCCTCCATCGTCACCAGGCCGTCGGTACCCCCGTACTCGTCCCCCACCAGCGCCAAATGGATGCGTTTTTCACGCATCTCCCTGAGCAGGACGCTCACGTTCTTGTTCGGCGGCACCACATAGGGCCTGCGCAAAACGCTGTCGAGTTGAAAGGGCTTGTTCGCCATATGGAGCGGCAAGAGGTCCTTGAGATACACGATCCCCACGATGTTGTCGATCGACTCGGCATAAACCGGCAGGCGGGAGAACCCCTTCTCGTTCATGACCCGCAGGATATCCTCAATGCCGGCTCCCGTCTCGACGGCGACGATATCGGTCCGGGGAACCATCACTTCCTTCACGACCGTGTCCGTGAAACGGAACACGCTGTGGATCAGGTCCTCCTCGGAGGGTTCAAAGACCCCGCTCTTGCGGCCCTCCCGGATCAGGTATTTTACCTCGTCCTCGGATACGAACGGCGGTTCCGGCTGCTGCTCAAGCCTGAAAAAACGCAGGACGGCGTTGCTGGAGGCTGCCAGGACGTGGAGCACCACGGACAGGAAGCGCGAAAGGAGGTCGATCGGCTTGGCCGTGAAGAAAGCCACCCGCTCGGCATTCCTGATCGCCAGCGATTTGGGAAGCAGTTCCCCGATAACGATCGTGACATACGTTATCAGGCCGACCATGAGTGCGACTGCCAGGGGCTCGGCCAATCTACTTACCAGAGGGGACGGTACCGACGCGATGACCGGCTTGATGTGGACAACAGCGATCACGCCGCCGATCGCGGATGCAAGCGTGCCTACCAGCGTCACGCCGATCTGGACCGTGCCGAGCAGACGCTCGGGTTCCTCCTGCAGTTTCTGGATACGCCGGGCCCTGACGTTTCCGCTTTTTACGAGATGGCGCACCCGGCTTTTCCGGAGGTATATCAGCGCTATCTCGGATGCCGAAAAAAAGCCATTCACGATGACCAGGAAAAGGATAAGCAGTATGTCAGATAGCCACATAGAGAGCGGAGTTTACCTGCAGTGCCGCGGTCAGCGAGCCGGAGGAAACCGTCAGAAACCGTATTCACTCCATCGTTCCTCGACCTTTTTCCGGATAAGCGGGTCCATCCTGATCTCGTCGGGCCAGGACCGGGAGAAGCCTTCACCGGGACCCTTGCGCGTCGCGTCGATACCCATCTTGCCTCCAAAGCCGATCTGCGGGCAGGAATGGTCGAGAATATCGAGCGGCCCGTCAATGATCACGACGTCCCGCTGGGGATCCACATGGTTCATGACCTTCCAGGTGACTTCTGAATAATCATGGATATTAACGTCCTCGTCGCACACGATGACGAACTTGGAAAGCATGAGCATGCCCGTTCCCCAGATCGTGTTGATGACCTTCTTCCCCTGTCCTGGATAGCGTTTTCTGATCTTCACGATGACGTTGTTGTGGAACACGCCCTCGATCGGCATGTCCATGTCCAGAATGTCGGGCGCGACCATCTGGAGGAGCGGCAGGAAGATGCGTTCCGTCGCCTTGCCGAGATAGGCGTCCTCCTGGGGAGGACGGCCGACCAGGGTCGCGGGATAGATGGCGTCCTTCCGGTGAGTGATCGCCGTGATGTGGAATACGGGGTACTGGTCGGCTTCCGAATAATACCCCGTGTGGTCGCCGAAGGGCCCCTCGATCCGGCGTTCACCGGGGTCGACGAAACCTTCGAGCACGAACTCCGCCTCCGCGGGCACGCGCACGTCGATCGTCCTGCACGGGACGACTTCGAGCGGCTTCTTTCTCAGAAACCCGGCGAAGATGAACTCACCGATGGCCGGGGGCAGCGGCGCCGTGGACGAATAGATGATGGCGGGGTCGCCGCCGATCGCAACAGCCACTTCCATGCGCTTCCCCGCAGCCTCGTAGTGCTGGTAGTGGCGGGCGCCGTCCTTGTGTTTGTGCCAGTGCATGCCCGTGGTCTGGTGGTCGAAAACCTGCATCCGGTACATGCCGACATTCGTTATCCTCGTGACAGGGTCCACGGTGCAGACCATGGGGAGCGTGATGAACCGGCCTCCATCAGCTGGCCAGCACTTGAGCACCGGGATCTTCGAGAGGTCCACCTGCTGCCCGGTGAGCACCACGTCCTGACAGGGCGCTTTCTTGACCGTCTTGGGGAAGAAATTGGCGAGCTCCGCCAGTTTTGGCAGCATCTGGAGCTTGTCCATGAGGCCAGCCCCCGGTCCGGGGAAGAGGTTCACGGGGTCGATGATCTCTCGTATCTGACTGCCGATGTCATCCAACTCCCCTACTTCGAGCGAGAGGCACATGCGCTTCAGTGAGCCGAAGGCATTCGTCAGAACGGGAAAAGCCGATCCGCGCACTCGCTCGAAGAGCAGGGCCTTGTTCGCCGCACCCTTCTCCTTCGAGACCCGGTCCGTGATCTCGGCGATCTCGAGCTCAGCGTCGACCTCCGCCTTGATCCTGACCAGTTCTCCGTTCTTCTCGAGAACAGACAGGAATTCCCTTAGATTTTCATATGCCATAGAAAAAGAATTGTAGCGGAATCATGATCGATTTGCAATAGAAAAGGGGCGGGCCTAGGATGCTTCGTACTTCTGGAGCCTGTGCCGGAAGGACCGGAACGTGAGACCAAGCAGTCTTGCCGCCTCGGTCTTCACGCCGCCGGCCTTTTCGAGCGCCTTGTGGAGCAGCGTACGTTCCGCGTTGCCGAGAAGCCGCTCAAGGTCGATGCCTTCATCGGGGATTTCGACCGGGACCAGATCCGCGTGCGGCTGCAAAGCCATCACCGTTTCCGGCATATGCTCTGCCGTGATCTCCTCGCCGGCCGAGAGGATCGCCAGCCGTTCGATCGCGTTCTCGAGTTCGCGCACGTTCCCCGGCCAGCGATAACCCATGAGTATCTTCAGGGCATCGCGGGCAATTCTTTTGGCCGTTCTGCCCGCACTTAACTTTTTCAGGAAGAAGTCCACGAGCAGCGGGATGTCCTCCTTCCGTTCGCGGAGGGGAGGGAGATGGACCGGGATGACGTTCAACCGGTAATAGAGGTCCTCCCGAAAGGCTCCTTTTGCCACTTCGGCATGCAGGTCACGGTTGCTGGCCGCGATGACCCGCGCGTCCACCTTGATGTCCGTCGTCCCGCCCACGCGCATGAACTCTCGCTCTTGGATGACCCGAAGCAGCTTGATCTGGAGGGCCGGCGTGGTGGCGCTGATCTCGTCGAGAAAGATCGTCCCGCCGTTGGCCGCCTCGAAGAGCCCCTGTTTGTTCGATACGGCTCCCGTGAATGCGCCCTTCATGTAGCCGAACAGCTCGCTCTCGAGCAGCGTCTCGGGGAGCGCCCCGCAATTGACCGTTACAAAGGGTTTGTCCTTCCGCGAGCTGTTGGCGTGGACCGCCCGGGCCACCAGTTCCTTGCCCGTCCCGCTCTCCCCGGTGATCAGCACCGTGCTGCCCGTGTCCGCCACCTGCCTGATGAGCAGAAAGACCTTTTGCATGGGCACACTGCCGCCGATAAAGTTCTCGAATCCCAGCCGCGACTCCATCTCCCGTTTGAGGAGAATGTTCTCCTTCCTCAGATGGCGCTTCTCAAGGGCCTTCTGGATGATCAGCTTGATCTCGTCGACCCTGAAGGGTTTCGTGATGTAGTCATAAGCGCCGAGCTTCATCGCTTCCACGGCGGTCTCGGCTGTGGCGTAGGCGGTGATCATGATCACGACGGTCTCCGGAGACAGCTCCTTGACCGTCCTCAGTACGTCGATGCCGTCCATCCCCGGCATCTTCACATCGCTGATAACCAGGTCGAATATCTCGTTCTGCACGGCCTTGATCGCGTCGGCGCCGGTCTCGGCGGACACTACGTCGTAGCCTTCTTTTTTCAGCATGATCGCGAGAAAATCACGCATGCTCTGCTCATCATCGACAACGAGTATCGCGCTCATACCGTCACACAACCCCTTTCAGGGCGGCACTTCCCGTCGTTCCGTTCTTCATCTCGGCGATCGGGATCTCTTCTATCATGGGAATCCTGATGCGGAACTTCGTTCCCTGCCCCTCCCGGGTGTCCACCGTTATGGTCCCTCCGTGGTCTTCGATGATGCGATAGACAATGGCAAGGCCGAGACCGGTCCCCCCCTTTTTGGTCGTAAAGAAGGGATCGAATATCCGCCCAAGATGCTCTGGCGCAATGCCCGCTCCCGCATCCGCGATGATGATCTCACACCAGTTGGAGTCGTCCTCGATGTGGGAAAAAGGGAATGCCGTGACGCGAAGGGAGCCCCCCCGCGGCATGGCCTGGCACGCGTTGATCAGCAGGTTCCAAAAGACCTGGCGCAGGCGCTGTGCATCACCGCGCAGGGTTATCCGGGGATCGACGTCGCAGGTGATGGCAAGACCGGGAACGAATTCCTTGCTGTTCCGCAAGAGCGTGCACGTCTCGGCCAGCAGCGACGACAGCACAATCGGCTCATCCTGGTTCGCTTTCGGACGGGCATATTCCAGAAATTCCGTGATGATCGAGTTGAGCCTGTCCGTCTCGCGCACCACGATATCCATCAGGTGCTTGTTGTCGCCCTTCAGGTCCAATTCACCCTGCAGGACCTGGATTGATCCGCTCAGGGAGGCCAGGGGGTTGCGAATCTCGTGGGCGATGCCCGCGGCGAGGCTTCCGACCGTGGCCAGCCGGTCCTGTCTCCTGACCTGCTCCTCCATCTGGAGCATCTTGGTGATGTCCTGAAAAATAAGGATGATGCCCCGCACGCTGTTCATTTCGTCCTTCAGGAGCGAAGCGACCATGCCCAGAATAGCCGTGTGTCCGTCTTTTTTGATGATTTCGCCCTCAAACCGGAAAGGCCGTTCCTTGAGGTCCTCCGTGTGCCCGAACAGCCCCTTGATGCTGTTTCCGAAAATGTCTTCAAGCCTGCCCTTGATCTCGGCATAGCTGTACCCGGTGATCTGTTCCGCCGCAGGATTGCAGGAGGTAATCGTGCCTTCCAGGGACATGGTGATGATGCCGCTGCCCACGCTCTTCAGGATATGGTCCTGCAGGGCGCGGAGGTCCTCAAAGTCCATGCTCTTTTCCCTGAGTTCCTGCCGGGTCTTGCGAAGCCGGTCGGCGAGATACCCGCTCAGAAAAGCTACGCTGTAAAAGGAGAGGATGTTGATAAAGACGAGGGACAGCACCTGCATCGCGGTGAAGTTCAGGCTCCGGACAAAACCCGGAACGCTGTAATGCTGCATGTCCAGCATTCCGCCATACAGTATGCTGGCGAGCGATGCCGCAATATAGCCTCCCCGGCGATAAACGACGATGCTTCCCGAAATGATCGTCAGGTGGTAGAGGATCGACAGGTTGCTGTCAATCCCCCCGGTGAGATGGACAAGGATCGTTACAAGACAGATGTCGACGCCGATCTGGACATAGGCGAACAGGGGCAGGTTCGTGATTCTCTGCAGAAGGTACCAGTAGATCCAGGTCAGGAGGGCGACGACAAAAACGAAATAGGAGAGTAAAGCGGTCCGGATGGGATAAATGTTGTATTCATGCTGAAAAAAGATCAGGGTGCCGAGCAGCAGCATCACCAGGGAGGCCCTGCTAACGATAAGCCACTTTATTCTCCCGTAGTATTCCTCTCTGTTCCTTGTGGATTCCCGGTTCACGTCGGTTATTTACCCGCAACAGAACCCATCTGGAAGATGGGCATATACATGGCGATGATGACAAAGCCGACCGTCGTCCCGAGAAAGATCATCAGTATGGGTTCGAGCAGCGACGTAAGCGTGGCGACGGCGCCATCGACCTCCTCGTCATAGAAATCAGCGATCTTGGTGAGCATGCTGTCGAGCGCGCCCGTTGCCTCTCCCACAGAGATCATTTGCGTCACCATGGGCGGAAATACCTTCGATTTGGTGAGCGGCTCCGCCAGGGTCTTACCCTCGCTGACGCTCTGCCGCGTGGTGAGGATCGCCTCCTCGACGACCTTGTTGCCCGCAGTCCTGGCCACGATCAGCAGGCCTTCCAGGATCGGCACGCCGCTGGTCATGAGCGTCCCGAGCGTCCGGGTGAACTTGGCGACCGCTACCTTGCGGATCAGATCTCCCGCTACCGGCATCTTAAGGGCAATCCCATCGGTTGCCCTGAGACCCTTCTCGGTTTTCCTCGCCTGTTTGATGCCGATGAAGAGGCCGACGAGCACTATGAGAACGCTCAGCCCGCCCCACCCCTTTAAAAAATTACTCGCGGTAACGACGATCCGCGTGGGCAGCGGCAGCGCCTGGCCCGATTCGGCGAACATGGCAGCGAGCATCGGAACGACGACGACCAGCAGCAGGGCGACGACGGCAACGGCGACGAACAGGATGACCGCCGGGTAGACCATGGCTGACTTGATCTGCTTCTTGATCTTCGCGAATTTTTCCATATAGGCGGCGAGCCGCTGGAGAATCGTGTCCAGGATGCCTCCTGCCTCGCCAGCGGCCACCATGTTCACGTACAGGTTGTCGAAGGCCTTGGGATGTTTCTTCAGTGCATCCGCAAAGGTGGAACCGCTTTCGACATCGGTCCTTACCTGCACAATGGTCTTCGCGAGCGTCGGGTTCTCGGTCTGCGCTCCCAAGATGTCGAGGCACTGGACCAGCGGCAATCCTGCGTCGATCATCGTCGCAAGCTGGCGGGTGAATATGACGATATCCCGGTCCTGGATCTTCTGAGCTCCGAAGCTGAGCTTGATTTCTTTGGACTTTGCCGAAACGTTGATGGGAAGGATGTTCTGCTTGCGAAGCAGGGTAAAGACCTCCTCCTTGCTGCTGGCAGACAGCTCCCCTTTCTGCACGGTCCCCTGCCGGGTTTTCCCTTCCCACGTGAATACGGTAGCCATAGTTTACCCCAGGTCCCCTTTAATGAATCAGCGATAATCCTTTTGAACAACCTGACTGGACGCGAGACCGGACCGGCTCAGCATCTGAATGAGCTCATCCGGGACCGAAGACCGGCCCACGCAATCCTCATAGGAGATCATCTTTTTCACATACAGGTCATACAGCGACTGGTTCAATGTCTGCATTCCGAACTTTGACTGTCCGGTCTGCATTTGCGAATAGATCTGGTGGATCTTGTCCTCGCGGATCAGGTTGCGGATCGCCGAATTGGGGACCAGGATCTCGAGAGCGAGCACGCGGCCGCCGCCGATTTTCGGAATGAGCTGCTGCGACATCACGCCTTCGAGGACAAAGGACAGCTGGGCCCGAACCTGGGACTGCTGGTGCGGCGGGAACACATCAATGATGCGGTTCATCGTCTGAGCGGCAGAGTTCGTATGGAGTGTCGCAAAGGTCAAGTGGCCGGTTTCGGCGATGGTCAGGGCGGCCTCAATGGTCTCGAGGTCGCGCATCTCACCCACGAGCACCACATCAGGGTCTTGACGCAGGATATATTTGAGCGCATCCTTGAATGACTTGGTGTCGGCATTCACCTCGCGCTGGTTCACGAGACACTTCTTGTGCGGATGGAGGTACTCGATGGGGTCTTCGATCGTTATGATATGTTCCTGCCGCTCGCTGTTGATCTTGTCGATCATGGAGGCAAGCGTCGTCGACTTGCCGCTTCCCGTCGGGCCCGTGACCAGGACGAGCCCCCGGGGCTTTTTGCAGAGATCGGACACGACTTCCGAAAGCCCCAGTTCCTGAAAGGTCTTTATCTTGAACGGGATTGTCCTGATGGCTGCGGCAACGGCGCCGCGCTGCACGAACATGTTCGCGCGGAAACGGGAGAGGTTCTTGACGCCGAAGGAGAGATCAAGTTCGCTGTTCTCTTCGAACTTGTGCTTCTGGGCATCGGTCAGGATGCTGTAGCAGAGGTCCTTGGTCTGCGTCCCGGTAAGGGGCTCCAGGCCGGGGATGGGCTTCATCTTGCCGTCGACGCGTATGGACGGCGCGATTCCCGTGGTGATATGGAGATCGGAAGCCCCTTTTTCTATCATATACTTCAGCAGATCGTGCAGATTGGCCATGAACAGAACCCCTTCTTCCCGGAATGTGAACTCCCGACCAGCCTGACTACCTGCTTTCCTGATTGTCGGGGAAGGTATTTTCAATGACCTCTTCCAGTGAGGTCAGACCGCTCTTTACCTTCAACAGGCCGCTTCGCCGGAGCGTCTTCATGCCCCCGGTAATGGCCTGCTTCTTGATATCAAAGACCGACGCGCCCTGCAGGACCAGCTCCTTGATCTCGTCCTTGATCGGCATCACTTCGTAGAGCGCGACCCTGCCCTTATACCCGGTCTTGTTGCACACGGTGCAGCCCTCGCCCTTATGGCTGACGACCGTCTTCGCCTCTTCGGGATCGAACCCCGCATCGATGAACGCCTGCACGGGGATCTTCTCAGGCTTCTTGCAGTTCTGGCAGACCTTTCGCACGAGACGCTGGGCGACGATCAGGATCACCGCCGATGACACGAGGAAGGGTTCAACACCCATGTTCAGCATTCGGTTGATCGTGCTCGGTGCGTCATTGGTATGGAGCGTCGTGAGGACAAGGTGTCCCGTGAGGGCGGCTTTCACGCCGATCTCTGCCGTCTCATAATCTCGGGTCTCGCCCACCATGATGATGTCCGGGTCCTGCCGGAGGAACGAGCGGAGGGCCGCGGCGAAATTAAGCCCGATCTCGTCCTTCATCTGTACCTGGTTGATGCCCATGAGATTGAACTCAACCGGGTCCTCCGCGGTCAGGAGATTGACATCGTCGGTATTGAGCTCGCTCAGGGCCGAATAGAGCGTGGTCGTTTTGCCGCTTCCCGTAGGACCCGTCACGAGGACCATGCCGTATGGTCTGTTCAACGCGTCCTTGAAGTCCTTGAGCTGGTCCTCGTCGAAGCCGAGCTTGGTCATATCCAGCTGCAGGTTGGACTTGTCCAGGAGACGAAGCACGATCTTCTCTCCGAAGAGGCAGGGAAGCACCGAAACACGGTAGTCCATCACCTTGCTCTTCCCCATCTTCAGCTTGATCCTGCCGTCCTGCGGAAGCCGCCGCTCGGCGATGTCGAGGCTGGACATGATCTTCACCCTCGAGATGATGGCGTTCTTGATTTTCATGGGAAGTCCCATGACCGTCGTCAGGACACCGTCGAGCCGATAGCGGACCCTGAATTTTTTCTCATAGGGCTCGATATGAATGTCGCTCACTCCCATGTTCGCCGCCCGGAGCAGGATCCCGTTCACGAGCTTGACGATCGGAGCCTCGACCTCCGCGGAAAGCTGATCAAGGCCCTGATCCTCGACAACCTCGAGTTCATCGACCGCGCCGTGGACAAGGCTGTCAAAGTCATCAATGTCTACTTCGCCGCCGGTATCGAGTTCGTCAACAAACTCGTTCTCACTCTCGTCGGTCATATCGTAATCCTTGGCATCGAGGGTGAGTCTCTTGTCATCCTTGGTCGCGACCGCGGCTCCGCCACGGGCAGTCACCAGGGCCTTGCCGCCGCCATAGTATTTCTTGATGGCCTCAACGATCGCGCCCTCGGTTGCCACCACTGCTTCTACGTTGTAACCGGTCATGAACTTGATGTCGTCAATGGCGAAGATGTTAGACGGGTCTACCATGGCGATCGTAATCGTCGCGCCCGCCCGGTTGATGGGCATGATCCGGTATTTCTGGGCTACGTCGGCGGGGATATGCTTGATGACGGTGGGATTGATCTCGAACTTGTTCAGATCCACATAGGGGACGCCGTACTGCTTGCTCAGAAAGGTCATCAGTTTGTCTTCCTGCACAAAGCCGAGTTTTACGAGAATCGACCCCAGTCTGCCGCCCTCCGTCTTCTGGGAGGATAGCGCCTTTTTCAATTGATCATCAGTGATCAGGCCCGACGATACCAGCATCGCGCCGAGCCTACCGGACATAGCCATAGCAACTCCTTCATAAATATATAGTACATAATATTACTGAAATACTCCAGTCCTGTCAAGGTAAGACCTCGGATCCGGCATACGGCTCGCCCGGGAGTTTTTCAGTCCCGGATCTGCCGCTTCAATGCCGACTGCATGACCGTCACCGGCGCCTTTACTCCTGTCCAGATTTCAAATGCGATGACACCCTGATACAGAAGCATTCCGAGTCCCGTGAGGGTCCTTGCTTTTCTGGCACGAGCCTGCTTCAACAGGGGCGTTTGCGGCGGGTTGTATACAAGATCACACACGAGATGCCGTGCGTGAATGAGGGAGGAGGGCAGCGGAAGTGCATCCGCCTTCCTCAAACCAAGGGGGGTAGCGTTGATCAGGCAGTCCGCACCGGCCGCGGCTGTCGCAAGCGACTCCCGGGTGATTGCCTGAACGTCGACACGGGTTTTTATACGGATATCCCGGGCGAGCGTCCCCGCTTTATCGTGATCGAGATCATGGAACCGGATACACGATGCACCCGCGAGCGCGAGGCTGAACCCCACAGCACGTGCCGCGCCTCCTGAACCGATGCAGAGAAATGACTTGCCTTTCGGGTTGAAGCGCGCCTGCTCCCCGAGAGAGCGGAGAAATCCCCTCCCGTCCGTGTTATGACCAATCAGTCTGCCTTCCCGTATCTCCAGGGTGTTCACCGCGCCGATGAGCCCCGCCTCCCGCGAAAGTTCGTGGAGATAGGGGATGACCTTCTCCTTGTGCGGCACGGTGATGTTCACTCCCCGGAGATTAAGCGGCACGACGGCCCCGACCGCCTCGGCAAGCCGTTCGGGATGGACCGCAAACGGAACATAGCATGCGTTCATCCCCAGTTTCCTGAATGCGGCGTTGTGCATCCCCGGTGAAAAGGTGTGCTCGACGGGATGGCCGAATATGCCAAAAATCTTCGTCTTGCCGGAAATCATCATGCTCGTCCCCCTGTGCTTCGCAGCGCCTTCATCATCCCTTTGAACCCCTCAGCGACCACGACTTTCACCCGAACCTGCCGTTGAAGCTGTTCAAGGCTCATACCGTCCAGGAACAGGGCTTCATCCTCGTTCAGCGCTGACGACGGGATGATAAGCACATCACCCAGCCGTTTGCCTCGCAGGGCATGCAGGATATCGGAACCGGTCAGGAGACCCGTCACGGTCACGGAGGGCCCGAAGAAACGGTTCTTCGCGATGATTTTTCGCATCGTCACTCCCTCGATCGTTCTCATTCGGGCGAGCACGATGTCCAAAATGCCGCTGGCGGAAACGCCGGTAACGACCGTGGCAGAGACCGGAGGCATCCGCGACGGGAGCCGGCTCCTTGAGACCTCGCGCAAAAAGGTTGCAGCCAAACCGACGCCGTTCTCGATCTGCGGGAAGTCCTCGTAGAACGACGGAGGCGGAATGGGTTCCTGAGCCTTGATATAGAATTCATCGGAAGGGAAGACCAGACGAGTCCCGTACCTCTTCTTGAACCGGTCACCGAAGCTGTTGACGGAGCGCAGAACCGCGAAAGCCCTTCGACGCGTGAAGGAACTGAGACTGAACAGGCCTTTCCTGAACCGGGTGACCCCGACCGGGACCACGGCGATCGAAGCGACTGCGGGGAAGAGAGTGGCCAGATCGGAGAGGGTCCGGGACAGGTGTTCGCCGTCGTTGATCCCGGGGCACAGTACGATCTGCGTGTGCATCCTGATCCCGCCCGCGGCCAGACGCTTCAGGCTCTGCATGATATCCGGAGCCTGCTTGTTCCTCAGCAGGGACGACCGCAGCCCGGGGTCGGTCGTATGCACGGAAATGTACAGAGGGCTCAACCGCTGCCGGAATATCCGCTCCCAATCCGTCTCAGAAAGTGCACCCAGCGTTATAAAATTGCCATACAGAAACGACGCCCGATAATCGTCGTCCTTCACGTAAAGCGTCTTCCGGCATCCCCGGGGCATCTGGTCCACGAAGCAGAAGATACATTTGTTACGGCAGCGTTTTACCGGGAGCGGGGGGAAGGCAAGACCGAGCCTGTCATCAGGATGCTTGCGGACATTGATCCTGCGCTGGGCGCCGGCAGCCGTTCTGACGACCAGCGCCAGTTTCTCATCAGCAACGAGAAATTGAAAGTCGATCACATCGTTGACGTTCTGGTTATTGATTGATACGATGCGGTCGCCGGGATTGAGGCCCGACCGCGCTGCTGTACTTCCGGGCTGGACATGAACGATCTCAAGCAATCATGCGCTCCTCTTGGACGCGAACATATAATCGACGTAGCCCGTGATCTGGGTCCTGGCCTCATCGGAGACCTGGCGATACTTTCTGAGCATGAGGATCTCGTCGGCGCTCATGATCTTCTCGAGATAATTGATCTGTTCTTCAGAAAGAGGGTATTTCCTTTTCCCCCTCCGAAACTTGGCCTGGGACGGCGACAGGAAGAACCCCTTCACCTCTGCAGGCACTTTTTCCTGATGCGCGGCAAGGATCAGCACCGACTTGTCGAGGTTCAGCTTGTTGGCGATCATGATGAGCGTCTTGTCTTTTGGGATGTGGCCTTTATTGATCGTGACCCGAAGCAGTTCAGGGCTTATCCCCAGGACTTTTGACGCATCCTTCAGGTTCCGGAAACCTTTCTTTTCCAGTGCCTGCCTGATCATTTCTGAAATCTTCATAGGTTGCCTCCGTTATTCTCCAAGGTCGATGAGGGGATCATCTTTCAGTTTCTTTCTTGCCTCGAGCACCTGCTGGAGGGCCCGGCGATCGGTTTATTCTACCAGTCTCAATCCTCTCAGAAAATACTGGGTGCCCGAAGCGATCGTGACCGCGGCCGTGCCCCACTCGAGATAGCGCACGAATTCCATCTTAGCATCATAGGTCATGGAAAGCAGCGACAAGACCACGACTGCCAACTGCATGACCGTGGTCAGTTTACCGGTCAGGGAGGGCTGGACTTTCAACTCATTGGTCGTAAAATAAATGATCAGACTTCCCATCGTCAGAATGGCATCTCGGCTCACAACGATAATGACCAGCCACACTGGAAGCTTGCCAAGCAGCACCAGTGTCACAAAAGCGGCCAGGATGAGCAGTTTGTCCGCCATAGGGTCGAGAAAAGCGCCAAGAGCGGTCTTCTGGTTCATCATCCGGGCAATGAGGCCATCAAGCGCGTCGGTCAAGCAGGCAGCCCCGAAAACCAAGAGCGCTCCCCCGTAATAGCCGTAAATCATGAAATTAACGAAAAAAGGGATCAAGATCACCCTGAGCAGAGTGATGTAGTTCGGAATGTTCATCGGCAGCCCCTGGCGGTGTCGAACAAAAAATATGGTATATTTATAACATATTTATTTGTATTGTCAACATTTTTCTTTTTGTTCGCCGCTTTTTTACCAGAGAAAATTGCGAGGCGGGACACAGGGAAGAACAGAGGAACAATGACACGGAGTGGAGCCGGCGAGTGGGATTGAACCACCGACCTGCTGATTACGAATCAGCTGCTCTACCACTGAGCTACGCCGGCATGTATGCAAGGGGCTCGCGAGAGATTGCTTATACAACATTTTGTCCCGTCATGTCAAGTCTATAATTGCCCAAACAAAAAACGGTGGGAGCGAATTCCCACCGCAACAATTCATCGGGGAGATGCGCCCGATCTTTTACCCTTTCTGTACGATCAATTTCCCGGCGCTGTCATCTTCTAGAGATGGGCGCCTACATAACAGGCCGCAGCCGAACAACTGCCCCGTTCAAAGAGCCCCGAGCCGGGGTAAGTATACCGCGTCAGTGGTGAGTTCGTACCTTAAGGGTGCCCCGTCAGCAGTATAGAATGCGATACGGCTCCTGTGTGAGCCGTGGTACAGACTCTATGACAGCCGCTGCATCTCCTGGGTACGGTGTTTTTGTAAGCGAGACTCACCGGATTCATACGATCGTAATGAAAATTCTTTGTTCTGTTCCGGTCGAGGTGGTTGGTTCCAAGATACTAGGCGTTCGCGCGATGACACCTGTAGCAGAGATCGGTCGCAGGATTCTGTCCAGAGAAGTCTCTTCACAACGAAACAGGGATAACATTCCCCCTCGATAATGTCAACACGTCATCACTGGGGAATCGGATAAATTTGCGTGTCTCAACAGTTCAGGATGGTGCGGATTCTCCATGACCCGATCAATCGCTTCAACCACCGCGGCCTCAACCATCACCCAAGGTGAACCGATCTCCCTGCTGGCTTCTTGGTTTCCATAATAATGGGGTGGTAGATAGTTAAGTGCGATCGCCGCAATATCATTTACGCAACGAGGACAGGAACAGACCTTCTTATACCGTTCCCTCAGGAATCTGTCCATAACGGCCACAACCCGTTCAAAGTTAGCATTTTTAACGAAGCAATCCATCTCATTCTCCAAAAACCTTTGTTTGCCAGGCAGTTAGCTGCAATATAGATACCACGGTCATGTTATTTATTTAACCTAATAATTCAATGTGTTATAATAAACCATCAGTGTCGAATTCAAGATCTTTTTTGAGCGATAGTGAGCATGGTGAGCGAAATCCACCACTTAGTCTTTATTTAAGCTGATTTTTATCTTATTGTTTTTAAAATGTTTTTAGTTTATACTCGCGGCCATGACACAAAATAAGAATAACAGCAAAAAAAGATCAATCCTCTATATCATCGACGGCAATTCTTATATCTACCGCGCCTTTTATGCCATCAAGAACCTCTCTACATCATATGGCCTTCCTACCAATGCCACATTCGGCTTTGCTAATATGCTGATGAAAGTGATCAAGGAAAAGAAGCCCGATCTGGTCGCTCTCGCTTTTGATCCCAAGGGGACCACGCGTCGGCATGTCGAATTCAGGGATTATAAAGCTCACCGACCCCCGATGCCGCGGGACCTCGCGTCACAGATCCCCTTTATCCATAAACTGGTCAATGCATTCCGCATCCCCGTCTACGTCCGGGACGGGCAGGAAGCCGATGATGTGATCGCGACGCTGGCCCGGAAGGCAATTGCTGAAGGAATCGCCGTCACTATCGTCACCGGGGACAAGGACATGCTCCAACTCGTGGGGCCGGATATCAAAGTATACGACACGCTCAAAGAGAAGGTTTACGAAGCGAAGGACGTGGAAGAACGGTTCGGCGTGGGGCCTGACCGCGTCGTCGAGGTCATGGGGCTCATGGGCGATGCGTCGGACAACATTCCCGGCGTCCCGGGCATCGGCGAGAAGACCGCCCAGGCCCTGATCAGGGAGTACGGGACCATAGAGAATCTGCTTGCTCATGCACAGGATATTGCGAGGCCGAAGCTGAGACAATCGCTCATCGAGAACGCCCAACTGGCCCGGTTGAGCCGCGAGCTCGCGCTGCTGCACACCGATATTGCGATCGAGATCGATCTCGATGCCTTGGCCTTGAAAGAGCCCGACAGCCAGGCCCTTCTGGCTCTCCTGCGCGAGCTTGAGTTTCCCTCACTTCTGAAGTATGTCACGCAGGAGCCCGAGCAGGGTAAAGAGTACCGGTCCGTGCTCGGAGAAAAAGATTTTGATGAGCTGCTTGCCCTGCTGTCCGCCTCGAAGGAAATCAGCCTGGATACGGAGACGACGTCGGTGAATCCTCTCCTGGCAGAGCTGGTGGGCATATCCATTGCCGTGCAGCCGCGCGTGGCTTATTATCTGCCGCTCCGCCACACGGGCCCCGGCGCGCAGGGACAGCTGGCCCTGGAGCACGTTCTCGAGCGACTGGGGCCTCTCCTCGCTGACCCGTCCATCAGAAAGGTCGGCCAGAACCTGAAATACGACCTTCTGGTGCTGGGCCACTACGGAATCGACGTGAAGGGAATCGACTTCGACACCATGATAGCGTCGTACCTTCTTCATCCGGAGAGACCATCCCACGGCCTGGATGCCCTGGCACTCGAGTTCCTGAACTACAAGACCACGACCTACGCCGACATAACCGGAACCGGCAAAAAGCAGATCCCTTTTTCAGAAGTCGATGTCAAGACGGCTACGGAATACTCGGGAGAAGACGCTGAAATCGTGCTGCGACTGAAGCAGGTGCTTGAGCCTCAGTTGAGAGACCATAAGCTCGATGTCCTGTTCCGCGAAATCGAGATGCCACTCATGGAAGTTCTTGTCGAGATGGAGCGGACCGGTGTCAAGGTCGATGCCGGGTTCCTGAAATCCATGTCCGTCAGGCTTGAAACGGAGACGGCAAAGATCGTGACAACGATCCATGAGCTCGCGGGCACCGCATTCAACATCAACAGCCCGAAGCAACTCGCTGATATCCTGTTCGGTAAATTCGGGCTGACGCCGACCAAAAAAACGAAGACGGGATTTTCCACGAACGTAGACGTCCTCCAGGATCTTGCCCACCTGCATCCCCTGCCCGCGGAGATACTGAAATACCGTATGCTGGCTAAGCTCAAATCGACCTATGTCGACGCCCTGCCTGCCATGATCAACCCGCGGACCGGCAGGCTCCACACGTCGTTCAACCAGACGGTCACGGCGACGGGCAGACTGTCGAGTAGCGAGCCGAACCTGCAGAACATCCCTATCCGCACCGACCTCGGCAGGGAAATCCGAAAGGCGTTCATCGCCGAGTCGGGATCGAGCCTCATTTCAGCGGACTATTCGCAGATCGAGCTCCGCGTGCTTGCCCACTTGAGCGGCGATCCCGTGCTGATCCGGACCTTCCTAGACGACGAGGACATTCATACCCGGACAGCCTCAGAGATATTCGGACTCGACGCAAAGGAGATCACTCCGGAGATGAGACGCAAGGCGAAGGCGGTCAACTTCGGCATCATCTATGGCATTTCGGCCTTCGGACTGGCCCAGGATATCGGCGTATCGAATGCGGAGGCCAAGCGATACATCGACAACTATTTCGGTCGCTATCCAAACGTGCGTGCGTTCATCGACAGGACGATCCAGAATGCCAGGACGAACGGCTTCGTCACGACCCTGTTCGGTCGCAGGCGCTTCATCCCGGAGCTGTCCTCATCCTCGGCGCCGGTGAGGAATTTCGGGGAGCGTACAGCGGTGAACACGCCTATTCAGGGCACGGCTGCAGATATGATCAAGATCGCGATGATCCGCATCAGCCGGCGGATGTCCCGTGAGCGGTTGTCCACGAAGATGATCCTGCAGGTCCACGACGAGCTCGTGTTCGAAGTACCCGACGGCGAGATCGAGATCATGAAGAAGTTGGTGCGGGAGGAAATGGAGGGCGTCGTCCGGCTCGACGTCCCGGTCAAGATCGATCTGGCAGCCGGCAGAAACTGGGATGAAGCGCACTGAGCGGCCATGCCGGATCAGCAAGGGAGGCTTTCATTCCCCCCATTCTGTTACGCTCTTCATTCCAGACTCGTACTTTACCTGAACTCGAACCTGTATTTGATGTCCGCGCCGGTGTTCCCCAGTTCGTTCCGCTCTCCGACCAGAGAAAAATGCCTGTTCAGAATATACTCAATCCGGAAGATTTGCTCCGGTGTCGTAGCTCCCACGTTCGATGAATAGGTGAGATATAGTTTGTCCTGTACGATCTCCTTGCCGAGCGTGACACGGGGAACGGACGTGTCTCCCTTGCTGACGTAGGGATCGACCTGGAAGCGGTCGAGTCCGGTCAGATTCCGGGCCTGGCTTTCGAAGATGTCCTGGAACTGTCCGGTCGCAAACGATGCCGCCTCGCTCATGCCCACGCCAGCCTCCTTCCCCTTGAGCTCGTTTCCCGTCTTTCCGAGCGCGAGCAGCGTCAGTATGTCGGAATCGGGAAGCGACGGATCGGACAACAACGTTACCACCGCGCGGTCCGCGGTTCCGGCGACGGCGAGGCGGACAAGATATTCCCGTATCTGGATCTCAGCCTGAATATCGAGCACGGGGTTCAGCCGGCTGGGATCGACAAAATCAACCGAGGCGTGGAGGATCTTGAACTCATTCTGGCGGAAATAGACCGATCCCTGCTGGGCCTCAATCCTTCCCAGGAGTTGGGGATGGTTCACTGTCCCTCGCAGGAAAACGTCGACGTCGAGCGGGATCTTGGCCAGGTTGTTCTGGAACAGGATGTTTTCCTTGCCGCTGAACCGGATATTGATCTGCGTGTCGCCAACCCACCCGGCCTCGGTCTTCTTCCGTTGATAGAGCCCCTTCCCGATGTCGACGAGCATGCTCTTCCATTCCACGCGCTTTTCGTATCGTGCCCGTCTGATCAGCACATCTCCCGTCAGGGACTGCTCGGCGATATTGCCGTCATAAGAGAGATCACCTGAAAGCGTCGATGTCAGTCCTTCCGGATACTTGACCGTCACATTCTCGAAGACGACCCGCGTCGAAAAATCCCGGATCCCGATGCCTTCGAGTTCGGCATTCCCGGACGCCGTAAGCGTGCCCCCGCCGATTTGACCGGTGAACCGGTCAACGGCCATCCGTTGCCGGTCAAAGGTCAGTTTACCGTTCAACGAGGAAAATCTCTGGGGGATGTCCCTTATCTTGACCTCGCCGTTCCGGATGGTCAATTCGCCCGCCACATCGGGGTTTTCCCAGTCATCGCGGACCGTAAGCTTCACCTCGGCCGCCCCATCGCTGTACTCCAGATCCCGAAACAGGGGGCGAAGGAGCGACAGATTGGCCGTTCCCCGAAAGGAACAATCGACATCCTTCAGGAAGCGGGCACCTCCGGTGACCGCGAGCTGGGTCCCCTGCCCCTTGAAATTCAGCGAAGCGATGCTGAGACGGTCTCCCCGGATGGAAACGACGGCTGCCCCGTCGTTCTCGATCGGGTAATCACCGATCATGATGCCCAATTGCTGAAAGCGGGCGCTTCCCGCCAGGGATGCAGGATCGACGCCGTTCCCGCGGAGCGTGACGGTCCCATTAACGGCTGCCAGAAGGCGCCCCCTCAATTCGCTCTTGCCCAGCAGGAGGAGCGGATCGAGCCGCTCCCCCTTCAACCGGAGGTCTGCCGTCCATGCATAGGGTCTGCTGAGCACCATCCGTGCTGACAGCATGATCCGGTCGTCGGCAACCGATGACGCGCCGGTGAGGATGCCGTCCTGTATCAGCAGTTCGGCCTTCAAGCCTCCCAATTCGGTGTGGCGCAGGATGAACTCGTCCATATCCAGGGTCGCTGTCACGACAGGCCGTCTGAAGCTGCCTCCCGACTCGATGGAAAGGTCGAATGCGCCGTCCACCGGGGCCGGTGCGATCAGATTGACTTCGGACAACTTGACGCCCTGCCCGTGGATCGATGCCTGATAGGTGCCATTAAAGCTTATCCATCCTGTGCCGCTGACAATGCCGCTACCCTTCTGGACCGTGACTTCCGAAAAAAAGATCCTGTCCCTGGTAAGCTGCGCCGTGATTGCGCCCCGCGCAAAAGCTTCATGATAGGCCGTCCCGGAATCGAGCGCTAGACGTGCGCTCCCGGTGAAGTCCCGGGCCGTGCCTGAGAAGGAGAACTCGCCGGTCGCGGAGAAATGAAGCGGGAGCGGTTCGTAAAAAAGGGCCACCACGCGCGCCACATCGGCCCGGACAACCTTGAGCTTCGCGGCGAAAAGCGGGTCCTTCGTGCCAAGCTCTACAGAACCGTCGAAGAAGAACCGCGATGCCTGCTGGTGGATGTCGACGGATTCGAGGCTCAGTTTTTTCGAGCGGTACCGGAGCCCGCCGGAGGCCTCGTCGAACAGAATCCCGCGAACGCTGAGCTTACGCGCGGACACGGAGCCATCGAACAGCGGAGCGTTGAGCGGACCCGTCAGGGAGCCGGTGGCCCTGATCCCGCCTTCGATCGGCAGGGTCGTCAGCAATGAAAGGGCCTGCCCCTTGTCGCGGGATTCCGCATCCAGGACTACGTCAAAGCCCCTCTGAGGATCGGCCCTTCCGGAGAGGGTGACGGAGAGATCCTCGGTCCGGATATCGAAACGCTGAATATCGAATCCCTGTGCGCTGTAACCGAGTTCTGCCACGATGTTATTCACCACGACGCTCCGGGCGCCGCGGACGACCTTCCATTTTTCGCCGCTAATCGCCAGGTGCCTGTTGCGGTAGGAGAAGGACAGCGCCGCGTCCTTCAACTGCACCCCCTGGTACCCGATCGCGGGAAGCAGAAGGGTTCCAGCGATCGAAGGCGCGTTGATGGAGCCCTCGATCGTTGCCGAAGCCTCGAGACGGGACATGCTTTCCTTTTTCAACTGTTTCAACAGGCTGGCGAACCGGTTGATGGTTTGCGGACCCGACCGGGCCCTGAACCGCAGATTGAGCAGACCTTCTGGGAGGAGGCCCATGGTGCCCGAAAGGGACATCTTCGTGTCGGCGCTGCTAAGATCGACGGCATCAAAGCGAACGAGGCCGCTATCATAGCGCAGGGAAGCGCTCAACCTGCCCGTCATGGCCGGCAGCGCCGGCGTAGCGACGCTGACAGCAGCGTTCTTCAGGGCAAGCGCGAAACTGTCTCCTGCCACGTTCACTCTGCTGCTCGCCTGCAGCCCGGTCACGGATGCCAGCAGCGGTGTGGCAGCATCCTGCCACGTTATGGCACCCTGGCTGACCGTGATTGTCCGCACGACGATGCTGTATCCGGAAGGACCGTGTGCCTGCATCCGGTTCAGGTTCGCGCGTATTCGCTCCACGAGGGGAACGAGATTGATGTCTCCCGCGCTGGAGCGTTCGGCAAAGATCCTTGGCTCCAGCAAGGAGACCGATGTGATGCTAACCTTTTTCAGAATGAGCGGAAGTGGGTTGATGTATATTTTGACCTTGCGGACGGCAACGGCCTGCCCGCCCTTCGCGTCCAGGAGGACGATGTCGCGCGCTTCGACGTAGAGCGGGATGAAATTCGCGCGCACCCAGCCGATTCCGACCTCCTCGCCCAGCACGTCCTTCAACTGCTGAATGACGAGGGGGCGCAGCCGGACTGCGAAGGAATCGCTCTGGACGTAGAGCTCGACAGCGGCGAGCAGCACGAGAAGGGAGATCGATGCTATGACCAGTATTCGTTTCATCATGGTAAGGTCGACTGCAGTGCTCGCCGGGAGCGGCGCTATTCCCCGACGACCTTGAGCAGCGCCTCTTTGATCTTATCGAGCCGCTCATGGTCGACGATCTTCTTGCGGAACATATCCGTCACGTAGAAGGAATCCATGACCCGGGCGCCTTCAGTCACAATCTTAGCCGATGCGATGTCGAGGTTCAGCAGGAAGAGCGTCCTCGTGACCCGGTACAGGAAGCCCACCATGTCCCGCGCCGTGATATCGATGATGGTGAAGGCATCCGATGTTTCGTTGTCAAAGGCGACGTCGGGAGTCACTCTGACGGCGAGGTAGCGCGAAGCGGCGTACAGGCCCGGCTCGGGAGGCCTGCTCTCGTTCATCAGGGCCTTGCGAAGCTCGATGAGGAGACTCGCCCACGCGTCGTCATAGGCGGCGAGTTTCCCTTCCGGGTCGGTGATCTGGAACGTATCGATCATCACGCCCGTCCGGGACGTGTAGACCTGCGCCCTCAGGATGTTCAGGTTCTTGGACGCGATCGTGCCCGCTGTGCGGTAGAACATGCCGTAGGCATCATAGGCGCAGACCGTAAGTTCTGTATATCCCTTTTCCGGGCGATGATAATACTCGATGACCAGCTTTTCCGCCGGGAGCCTCAGCATCATGTTCATATGGTCGACAACGCGGCGAGGCGAGGTAAAGAGGAGGTATTGATCGGGCATCGAAACCAGGAAGGAATCGATCGCCTCAGGCGTAAAGAGCCCCTGGGCCGCGTTTCTGATCCTGATGGACGCCGTGACGAGCCGCGATTGCGCCATCTCCGTCTCCTGCTCGCTCGACTCCAGGTGATTCAACGTCCGCAGATAGAGGTCCTGGAGAAGCGTCGCTTTCCACTGCGTCCATGCCGTGGGATGCACTGCCGAGATATCGGCATAGGTGAGCAGGTAGAGCATGGACAGATTCTCGCGGTCCCGGACGAGCCGGGAAAAATCCGCAATCACCTTTCCGTCATCGAGCTCGCGCCGCTGTGACAGGCTCGACATGACAAGGTGGTTCTTGACCAGGAACATGATGCGAGCCCGGTCATCACCCTCAACGCCCAGGCGGTCGAGCACCCGTCCGGCGATCTCGACTCCTTTCACGTCATGGTCCGCACGGTACACCTTGCCCAGGTCATGGAGCAGCACGGCCAGCGTCAGACGCCATCGCTTGGTGAGGCCGGCAAATGCATCGCGGAGCGTCGCGAGCGACGGGAATTTCCCCGACCAGAGCATCTCCAGGTTCCGGATGGCCAGCAGGATATGTTCATCCACGGCGTACATGTGGTAATAATCATGGCGCGCCAGCGCCTGGATTGCCCGGAACTCCGGGAGGTAGCGGCCGAGAAACCGGAGGTCCTTCATCAGCGCAAGCGTGTCCGGAAGATTCTCGGGTTCATTCAGGATCGCCAGAAAGGTCTTCGCTGCGTCGGGCGATGTCCGGGCTTCATCCTCGATCCTGCAGGACCGGATCATGTCTCGGAGCCTGTCCGAGAAGACGGCACGGCGGGACTTCGCGACCTCGAAGGCCTGCATGATCAGTGAAACGTCCCCCTGGCACGTTCCATTGCCGCTGATAATAAGCGTCCTGCCGACGAGCGTGAACGGCCCAAGCGCCCGTGTCCGCTCGAACCAGCGGCGCGCGGGTTTCGGGAGCACGGCCTCGGCCACCAGGTTCGAGAATTCCCTGATGTTCCTCGCATGGATGAAGTAGGCCTTCATGAACCGTTCGACGGCGAACAGGTGTGCGGAATCACGATACCGCAGATCGCGGGCCGCCTGCTCCTGAAGGTCGAAGGTGATGTGGTCGTTCTTGCGGCCGGAGAGGTAATGAATCTCGTTCCTTACGTTCCAGAGAAAGTTGCGGGACCGCAGGAACACGTCATACTGTCCCTGCGTGATGATACCCCGGGGTACCAGCCCGGCGAGCGATGATATCCTGAAGTGGGCAAAGGCGATCCACAGGGCCGTGTGCACGTCACGCAGCCCGCCCTCGCCGTCCTTGATGTTCGGCTCACGCAGGTAAACAGACCCGCCGTACTTCCTGCGGGTGCTGCTCCGTTCAGACAGTTTTTCAGCGATGAACGCGGACGCCTTCCAGTAAAACACGTCGCTTTGCATGGCAGCGAGAAAAACCTGGTAGAGGGAGAGTTCCCCGGCGATCAAACGGGACTCGAGGAGCGAGGTGCGGATCTTGATATCCTGCCTCGCGAGCGTCACGCATTCCTTGATCGTGCGCACGCTGTACCCGATGTCGAGTCCCGCGTCCCAGAGCAGGTACAGGAGCTCCGGCGCCCGTTTTCTGTCCAACTCGTCCCTACAGAGGAACATGATGTCGATATCGGAATGGGGGTTGAGCTCTCCCCTGCCGTAGCCGCCGATGGCAACAAGCACCGGCATAGGGCCTGATGCAGCGACCTTTCTGTGAGCATCGCGCAGTATCGTGTCTATCAGGCTAGTTCGCCGCTGGACCACCTCGCTGCCTGACGCACCCGCAAAATGCGCCACCCGGATTACCGCGTTCTCCTCGGCAAGGAAGGTTTTAAGACTGTTTTCCTGGGATTGGGGAATTTGTTGATTCAAGGGTTCCACGATAGGAAGCCGGACGGAAAAGGTGCGCCACGGGGACTCAGAGACGCCGGGGCTTTCCTCTGCTTACCCCGCTGCCACTGCGCTTCGCCTAGCGAAGGCCTTTGAAACCGATTGCTTTAATATCGCTCATCACAAGCATGAAACTGCCGAAGCCTGCCTCTCCATAGCAGCGCGAGTCCGCGTCGACCTCGAAGGTTGTTTCGCTGCCGTCGGAAAGGCGGACCGTGACCGGCACTTTCCGGTCCCGCTTCTCTCCCACCGTCACTTCTTTTATTCTCTCAAAGGGGATGTTCACCTCGGCCATCCCCATGTAGCCGGAAAAACGGATACGGCCTTCCCAGCTGAATTTCTCGCCATCGATCTTCCTGCCTGAAACATCGGTCACCACTACTGCATAATCCTTTTCCACACGGGGCACCCGTTCGAACCCTCCGCCCTTTCCTCCCATGGCAGTGAGCAGAACAACGATGGACAGCAGCAGGATGACGGTCAATGCTCGCCTCAACATGTTCGAACTCCTTTCAGAATCAGAAAGTTACGGGCGCCACTCGCACGTGTAAGATTACCATATTGACAAAGGGCTTTCAAGAAAAAAGCTTGCAAACACCATGCTGTTTGTGTAACGTTACCCCCTATGCGAGGTAAGTTCTATGCCGGATAGTCTCAGCAAGCTCGTCGATCTCATGGCAAAGCTGCGAAGTCCCGATGGCTGTCCCTGGGACCGCAAGCAGACCACCGAGTCCCTGAAGCCTTTCCTGATCGAAGAAGCCTATGAAGTGATCGATGCTCTTGACGAGGGAGACCCTGAGAAGGTCAGGGAAGAGCTCGGCGATCTCCTGTTCCAGATCATCTTCCATGCCCGGATCGGCGAGGAGAAGGGTGAATTCACGATGCGGGACGTGATCGAAACGAACGTCGAGAAGATGATCCGTCGGCACCCCCACGTGTTCGGCGGGGAAAAGCTCTCAACCGACACGGAGGTTATAGCAAGCTGGGAGGAGATAAAGAAAAAGGAAAGGGGTTCCGAGCATCGCAAATCGATCCTCGAGGGGGTGCCCCGGAGCATGCCATCGCTCACCCGCGCGCACAGACTCCAGGAGCGGGCGGCCCGCGTCGGTTTCGATTGGAACAGGATCGACGAGGCGCTTCCCAAGCTCGACGAGGAGATCGCGGAGTTCAAAGAATCCTTGAAATCGGAGGACGCTGCCAGGATAGAAGAAGAACTGGGCGACATATTCTTCATGCTCGTGAACCTGTCCCGGTTCCTCGCTGTCGACCCCGACAAAGCGCTCCGGAAGACCATTGGCAAGTTCATCAGGCGGTTCAGATATATCGAAGAGTCCGCTGCCGACTCGGGCAGGTCACTGAACGAGATGACACTCGACGAGATGGAGAAGCTGTGGCAGGAGGCGAAGGGGAAATAACTCCCTGGCTAGAGTTGGGGGCATCTTCAGCGTAACGCCGACTGTGCCTTTTCCTCACGTTCAATATGCAAAGTATGGTCCGGTACCCAGAGCGGATATTTGCCCGTCAATCCCAACATAGACACTTCGTCCCAAGTAAAACGGAAGACCCCAGTCGAACATGCCCGGCGCAGACCCGCCCAGATCAGGAAGTACGCTGTTTTGCGAATTCAAGAGGGTAATGGCGTTGTCGATCTGGAATGTGACCGTATTGCTCGGCGAGCCTGTATAACTCGCATTGATAGTGGCAGGGCTGGTATAGAGAGATTGCGGGCAGAATAAGCCTGAATAAAAACCTCCACAGTCGGGAAGCGCGCTCGTGGAAGAGGCATCAAAATACAATCCGTTCGATCCACTATCAATGAAGCTGCCGTAGATATTACCACCGAAAATCGTACGGATATCTCCGAATGGATCGGCTGCAAATGCGGTGACTCCTCCCGAAGGAATGTTGTTGGACTGCGTGCCGATGCCGAGCACGAGTATACCATTGACCGAGGTTGTACCGGTCGAGACAACGCTCGGCAGCTGCACGATCACGCCGTTGCTGTCAGTGGGAAGACTCACGATAGGATTCTGTACCTGATCGGCAAGCGAAACCGTGACTTGAGTGCAATTTTTGCCCGTGCACGAGAAATATGGATAAGTCAAGCCTTTGATATTTAAATTATGAGGGTCTTCGCAATAGGGGCCGCAATCTTGGTTAAAGAGGCCCACTCCCAGCATGCCGTTAAAACCTGCGGCTGTCGGGGTTGCATCTGCATTTTGGCATCCTGAAGCTGCGGGAATAGCGTCAAATGTCGCGTCGATGACCTGGATCGGTACTTTAACAGCGGGTTCATTCCCTAATATGACGTCTGCGCTCTGTACAGGCCCCCATTCCGATGAACCGTCACCAAACTGAGCGCACGTAGCCAGCGAACCGGAGCCGCTGGTAATCTGCAAAAGAGCGAGACCGTTCAGGGCCACCTTAAATATGCGCAGGCCAGAGCTTCCGGTATCCATTACGATGTCATTGACGGTCTGACACGTTGCGGTTCCGGGGGTGCAGACGGTAACGCTTATACACGGCTTGTTGGGGTATGAGTTGGAAGAGCAGAGCGAGCCGTTAACCGTGATGGGAAGCACATTGGCTGCCGTGGGTACGCCTCCGGTCACCGTCAAGACGGCAGCGCCCCTTACAGGGCCGGATATTGCAATAATCGCAGTAGTTCCCGCCGCGACCGGGGTGGCCGATCCTTGCGATCCCGTCGCATTGCTTATAATCGCGATGTCCGGTGCTGATGCAGTCCATGTCACCGATGTCGTGAGGTCCGAAGTCGTGTTGTCCGAGTAATGGCCCGTAGCAGTAAACTGTTGTCCTGACCCGAGAGCGATGCTTGGGTTTGCGGGATCCACGTCAATGGTCGCCAGCACAGGCGGGGTCACGGTCAGATCGGTAAAATTCGAGACGATTCCCAACGTAGCCGTAATGGTCGTCTGACCTTGGCTGCCCGAGCCGGCCAGACCCTCCGAACCCGCCGTATTACTGATCGACGCGACATTGGGTGCTGACGACGTCCATGTCACCGATGTGGTAATGTCCCGCAGAGAGTTGTCCGAATATGTCCCCGTTGCCGTGAACTGTTCGGTGATCCCGAGCGCAACGTTCGGGTTTGCCGGCGTGACAGCGATAGATTTGAGCGTTGGGGGAGGAATGATAAATCCACCGCCGGAGCCGCCTCCTCCGCAACCAGCCACAAGAGCCAGGACCAATATGAGTTGTATTCTACTTGATATCATCGACATTCACTCCCTGGGGAATCAAGGCTGGCGCATAAGCGCGACCCCGCAGGTTCCGCATATGCCCCCATTTCTCGACAACAACGCCGTTCGCCTTCACCCGCCTGTACCTCTGGCCAGGTATGCGTGGCTGCTGCAGCGCTTTCTGGTATTCGCCCGAATAGGAACCCAGTAGCATCGAGAGGTCGGGATGGACCAGGCCATTCCAGGCAATACCGAACACGATGCCGGATGGCGCGATATATTCCCTGACGGTGGTCGATTGAGATACCACCTCCTCGACAGTATAGCCGTTGCGCACCGTGGTCGCGCTGCGCAGCGCCGCCATTGCCTTGCGGTCAGAAGCAATCGAATCGGCCGGCTCGCCGAGCACGGCATGGGCCGGCCGGGCTGCTCCCATCAAAGCAACGAGCAATCCGAGGCAGAACAACGGGACTTCGAGGCTTCTTTTTATGGTCATATGATATGCTCCGCCCTATTGAGATTGAGATGTCGCATGTCACCCTGATGACTAACCATCTCTCCCGGTTATCATATCTCCTCTTCCCGGCTGACCCTGATTGACCAGATAATGCCTTGAATCGCGGGTAAGGGAAACACACATCAGTCTCCAGGGTTCCACGAATAACCTGGTGATGATACCTGTCTCGTCAGGATAAAATCAAGAGAAAACATGGAAGATGCCCATGGATGAGGCTGTAAAAGCAAGCCTAGCGCCGTGAATGTCAAATCCAATTTCATAACACATAACGCTAGAATCACACAGGGGGCCGAAATAGAGTTCGCTCGGTACACGGGGATATAAGATTGAACCATTCGAGTAGACAATGCTGTCTGTACATGAATAAATGATTCTTTAAACTACTAAGGAAGACAATCACAAAATTGGTCGAGCCCCATCGTGACGCACAAAATGCTCTTATTTTCGAAGGGCGCTCTCGTCAGACACAGGAAGAAAAATATCTCTTCATCACGTGTGCGGCTTTCCGCACCCCATCATAATGAAGGTCTTTTCAGGCAGTGTTTGACCTGAAAGCGGGGATGCGGCTGATAGTCATTCATCGCCTGGGCCGATCACCCGGGAACAGGTCCGGGGTCACGATTCCTGGCGGAAATCCAGTCCTCAGTGTTGGTGTTTGGGCGCATGGATGGATGTGCCATGGATATCCTCGGCGGCCTCCATGACCGCTTCAGCAAGCGTGGGGTGGGCGTGGATCATGGAGCCCAGGTCCTTTGCCGTGGCTCCCATCTTGATCGCCAGTGCACCTTCGTGGACCAGATCTGTCGCATGAGCGCCGCAGATATGCACACCGATAACCCTGTCGGTGTCGGCCCGAGAGAGGACTTTCACCATGCCGGCTATCTCGCCGATCGCGTGGCTCTTGCCCAGCGCCCGGAACTGGAACCTTCCCACACGATGCTCGATTCCCTGGGCAACGGCCTCCTGTTCACGAATGCCGACGCTGCCGATCTCCGGCATCGTGAAGATGCCCGCGGGCACCACGGAATAGTCCATCGTCGAATTGCCTCCCAACGCATTGTCCGCCGCGACCAGCCCCTGATGGGAGGCCACATGCGCCAGCATGAACCTGCCGGTCACGTCGCCGATGGCATAAATGCCCGGAATGTTCGTTTCCATCTTTTCATTGACAAGGATCTCGCCGCGCTTGCCAATGCCCACACCTGTTTCCTCAAGTCCGATACCCTCAGAATTGAGGGAACGTCCGATGGACACAAGCACCTGCTCAGGCTTCAGCTCCTGCCCATCAGATAACCGCGTCTCCAGCATGCCGTTGCCGCCCTGGGTCACCTGCTGTACGTTCACACCCGTTATCAGCCGTATTTTTGCCTTTTTCATTTCACGCTCGATCAGCGCCGATATCTCCTTGTCCTCCGTGGTAAGCGCGCGGGGCATCATCTCCACGACCGTCACCTCGGCGCCGAAGGTCCGGTAGATGAAGGCAAACTCGCAGCCGATCACGCCGGCGCCGACGATGAGCAGGCTTTTGGGTACATGATTGAGCTGGACCGCCTCATCGCTTGTGATGACGGTCTTGCCGTCAAAGGGAAATCCCGGGATCCGGGCCGGCCTCGAGCCCGTCGCAATAATAACCCTGTCGGTAGGGAGATCGGTGGTCGTGCCGTCTTTTCTCAGAGCGCGGACGCTCCGGGGGTTCAAGAGCGAAGCACGGCCCTCAATGACTTCCACGCCCCAGCCCTTCAGCAGACCTCTAACCCCCCTCACCTGAGTGGCGACGACCTTGTCCTTCCGTTCGCGGACCCGCCCCGGGCTGAAAACGACTGGACCGGCTACCTCGATGCCGAAATCCGCCGCGTGTCTGACATGGTCAAAGATCGCAGCTGATGCAATGATGGTTTTCGTGGGGATGCATCCCCTGTTGAGGCAGGTGCCGCCGACCTCCGTATCTTCTATGACGGTCACGCGGGCGCCCAGTTGGGCCGCCCGCACCGCCGCTACGTAGCCTCCCGGGCCGGCACCCAGGATTGTCAGTCGCATCGTCATCGTACACCTCCTCGCGATCGAACGGGGGAAAGGGCTTTGTGAGAACTAAAAAAGGGGAGAGTTTCCACTCTCCCCTCCCTGCAACCTTCATGATGAGGCGCTACTTGCCTTCTTCCTCTTTGAGAAATTTCTCGTATTCCGACTTCGTCATGAGATCGTTCAGCTCTGAAGGGTCACTCATCTCGATAACGACAAGCCATCCATTGCCGTAGGGATCTTCATTGATGATTTCCGGTGAATCAGCGAGGTCCTCGTTTACTTGAGTTACGGTTCCCGAGACCGGCGAGACAACGGGAGAAGTGGCCTTCGTCGACTCAATCTCAGAGAGCTCCGAGTCAGCGTCAACTTCAGTATCGGCTTCCGGGAGATCGACATACACGATATCGCCGAGCTGCTCCTGGGCAAAATCAGTGATTCCTATCGTAGCGGATTTTCCTTCCGTGCGCACCCACGCATGCTCTCTGTGATATTTTATGTCATCGGGATTCATGGGGCACCTCCGCGAAACCGGGTATGGCGAAATCTTTTCGATGGCTTGTAAAGTGACTTGTTTTTAGCCTATGCAAAATAATTTGTCAAGCAAAAAAGTGGCATGCGAGCGTGCCGCTTGCCGAAGGTGCAAATAAAAAAAGGGATGCGGCTGCATCCCTTGGTGTGATCGTTTAACGTTTTCTCAGCGGTGATCACGCACGAACCGACTCCTGAGCCTTAACGTGCTTCTGTCGCCCGGCACCCGAAGAAGCCTGCACCATGTCGATCGCTTTTTTCGGACATCGCGGAGCGCACATGCCGCACCCGATGCACTTGGACTGATCGACCCGGTGGACTTCCCGTACGGCGCCGGAGATCGCGTTCACCGGACAGACCTTTTCGCAGACGTCGATACCGACGCATTTCGCCGGATCGATAAAGGCCTTCGACCGGACCGGGATGTAATCATAGATGGCACTCGTGGGACACTTCTTGACGCAGAGACCGCAGACGATGCACTTGCCGTGATCGATCCGCGCGAGGTTGTTCTCGAGCTTGATGGCGTCCACGGGGCAGGTCCTGACGCAGATACCGCAGGCAATGCATCCCACCTGGCACTTCTTCTTGACATCGATACCTTTGTCCCTGCTGTGGCAACTGATCACCACGGCCTTGGACATCTGGGCCAGTTCGATCACCTGCTTGGGACAGGCGGCTACGCACTTGCCGCAGGCCGTGCACTTGTCCGGATTGATAATCGGCAGATTATCCCCGCTCATCGTAATGGCGCCAAAAGGACAGGCGCGCATGCAGGTTCCGTAACCGAGACACCCGTATTCACAGGATTTGTCGCCTCCCGCCGCAAGAACGGCAGCGGTGCAATCCTTCACGCCAGTATAGATGAACTTTCGCTGGCTGAGGGAGGTGCCTCCCTGGCAGAACACCCGCGCGATCTTGGGCTCCACCTTCTCAGCCTTCTTGCCGGTGATCACGGCTATCTTCTCGGCAACAGCAGCTTTCCCTGGCGCGCACATGTGAACAGCCACGTCCGGATTGCCGACGACCGCCTCGGCATAGCCCATGCAGCCCGCGAAACCGCAGGCGCCGCAGTTCGCACCGGGCAGGGTCTCACGAACCTGTTCCACCTTCGGATCGACCTTGACCACGAACCGGGCAGCTACGATGGCAAGAGCAACGCCGAAGACTACGCCGAGCCCTGCAAGCACGATCAGGGTAACATAAACGGTAGACGCGGGGACCGTTCCCGCAGCTGCCGAACCGCCGGCTTCCGCAAGAGGCACCAGCTTGTTCGCAACGATGTTCAGCGCATGAGTGAGCGTCTGGATCAGGATAGAAATGAGTTGTTCATACATGGCATTGCACCTTCAACGTGGTTATTTGGAGCAACAGGTCAAAGGGAGACACAGAGGGATTGACACTCCGCATTCCGCCTTGATCTTACAGCGTGATCATGCCGGAAAAGCCCAGGAATGCCAGGGCTATCAGTCCGGTCAGGACGAATGAAATGGGAAGCCCCTGGAATGACCTAGGCACATCGGCGAGTTCCAGCTTCTCGCGAATGCTCGCCATGATGATGAGGGCCAGACTGAACCCCAGACCGGAGCCCACTGCCATGGCCATGCTCTCGAACAGACTGTAATTTTCATCGGCGTTCAGCAGCGGCACCGCCAGGATGACACAGTTTGTCACGATCAGCGCCAGGTAGATGCCCAGCTTGTAGTACAACGCCGGAGCGACCTTCTTCATAATCGTGTCCGCAGCCTGCACAAAGGCGGCGATCACGCCGATGAAAATAACAATCTTTAAGAACCCTAGATGATAGGGAACCATGACGTAGTTATAAATAAGCCAGTTCAGGGATGCGGAAATAAGCATGACCGTCGTAAAGGTAAAACTCATCCCGATGGACGTTTCCATCTTTTTCGTCACGCCGAAAAAGATGCAAAGGCCGAGATAGCGGGAAAACACGAAGTTATTAATGAGCGCTGATGCGATGAATATGGTCAGGACATGCTGCCACATAGAACCCTCCAACTAAATTCATTTCGGATTTACAGCTTAAAGGAATTTTTCTCGGTAATCCGAATTCCGCCTGTCCCGGCGCTTTCGCAAGAGCCGGGGCAATCCGCAATTCTAATGTCCTCCGCTGCTTGCCCCCGAGCCGCCGAAGAACTTCCGGTCGATCCAGTTAAGCCAGCCCATCATGAGACCCATGGCGAAGAACCCCCCTGTCGGCATGATCATGATAAGCAGTGGTTTTGAATCCAAAATATGGGCGCCCCAGAGCGACCCTTTGCCCAGGAATTCCCGGAACACGCCGAGCAGCACCAAGGCAAGCAGAAAGCCCAGTCCCATGCCTACCCCGTCAATGAAGGAAGGCAGAAGCTTGTTCTTGCTCGCGAACATCTCCGCGCGGGAAAGGATAATGGCAAAGGCGACGATGAGCATGATATAGAGGCCCATTTCCTTGTATACCGCTCTCTGGTAGGCCGCCATGACCTGGTCGATCACGGTAACCCATGTGGCGGTGATGAACACGTAGGAGGGAATCCGGACTTTCGGGCTGATAAAGTTCCGCAGCAGGGAAACCGTCACGTTCGTCATGGTCATCACGAAGAGAACCGCGACGCCCATCAGGAAACCGTTTTTCACGCCGCTCGTCACGGCCACGGCCGGGCAGAGCGAGAGAGCGAGCCTGAAGACCGGGTTCTCGCCGAAGATGCCGTTTTTGAACAGTGCCCAGTAACTGACGTTATTGCTCATTTCGTCACCTCTTGCATCGCCGACTTGATGCCCGCGCCGTACTTATCGATGAGCAGCTGCGCGGCTTCCTTAACGCCTTTCGTCACTCCGCGGCTCGAATAGGTGGCGCCGGATACGGCCTGGATGTTTTCCTTTGTCTCTCCCTTTACCAGTTTGATCTGGTCAAGGGACTTCCCCTTGAACTGGTCAAGAAAACTCTTGTCCTCGACCTGGTCCCCCAGGCCGGGAGTTTCTTCATGGCCGAGAATCTTAACGTCCCTGATCTTGAGATCAGTCCCAAGAGATACGAGCATCTTGATATAACTAGAATAGCCCTTGCCTGCAGTGCTTGCGATATACGCCACCGGTTTGCCGCTGGTGGTCGCCTCAAAATATTCATAGGGCTTGTTGTCTGCGGACCAGTTCCCCGCCATCTTAATGGGGTCAGCCGCATCGGGGGCCATCTCTTTCAGTGCCTCTTCCTTTTCCTTCTTTTCAGCCTCGAAGCGCACCGGGTAGGTATATCGGTAGGTAAGCCCCATGATCAAGCCTGCAACCACAAAGATGGCGACAAGGCTCAGAGTTATTTTCAGCATATCCTTCATTTTTTCACCCCCTTGGCCTCGGCCTTGCCGAAGACCGGGCTCCTCATCCCGCGGTCAAGAAGCGGCGCAAAGCAGTTCATCAGGAGGATGGCGAACATCACGCCTTCGGGGTATCCGCCTTTGAGGCGTATGAGCGCGGTCAACGCTCCGGCGCAGATGCCGAAGACCACCTGCGCTCCGCGCACCGAGGGGCCCGTGACATAGTCAGTCGCCATGAAAAATGCTCCGAGAATGAGCCCTCCAGACATCATATGGAGGAGAGGGTCACCGGTCATGAGACCTTCCTTGCCGCCGAATATCCAGGTGAGGACGCCGACGGTGGCGATGAAGGGGATGGGGATATGCCAGGTGATGTAGCGCTTCATCAGGAGAAAGGCTCCGCCGAGCAGCAGCGCAATGACCGACGTCTCGCCGAGAGACCCGGCCCGGTATCCCACGAAGAGGTCCTGATACAGGGCCGCTTTCGTATGAAAGACCTCGAGGAGCTTCGACATTCCCTCCTCTTTCAGGAGGACCAGCGGCGTGGCCGTGGTCTTGGCATCCACAGCCATGAACTGGGCCGCCGGCGCAACATAGGTCGTCATGATCTTCGCGAAGCTGACCAGGACAAAGGCGCGTCCGACGAGCGCCGGATTGAAGATGTTGTAGCCGAGGCCGCCGAAGAGGTGCTTGGCGATCATGATCGCCACAATGGACCCGACAAAGGGGATGTAGAGCGGCGCATTGGACGGCAGGTTCAGGGCAAGGAGCAGGCCGGTCAGGAACGCGCTCCCGTCGGACAGCGTGATAGGCTTCTTCAGCAGCCACTGCATCCCGGCCTCTGCAGCAAGAGAAGTCGCAAGACAGACGAGAATGACCATGAGCGCCGGCATGCCGAAATAGTAGACCGACATGAGGGTTGCCGGAAGGAGCGCGCCGCTCACCGTCCACATGATCTTTGCCGTGCTCTCGGTGTCGTGCATATGCGGCCCGATCGAGACGATAAGCTTGGGTTGTTCCTTCGGCGGCTCTTTCGCTTGTACCTGTGCTGGTGCTTCCATTCTATTGGCCCTCGTTCTCTTCAGATGTCAGAAGACAGGAGACGGAATTCAAGCTGATGCGTATGGCATCGAACCTCAGGAATCAGCCGGTTCTCTGTGCGTCCTTTATCCGTCCTCTAATTCTTTTTCTTCGCCAGCTCTTTCTTTGCTTTCTTTACCCACTGGACCATCGGGCGGTTGGCGGGACAGACGAATGTGCAGGACCCGCACTCGAAGCAGTCCATCAGGTTGTAGTCCTTGGCATCCTGATAGTGTCCCTTCTCGATATACAGTCCTATGTAGGAAGGCTGGAGTTTCATGGGGCAGGCGTCAATGCACCTGCCGCAGCGGATGCAGGGGCCGTAGGAGCCCGTGCCCACCTCGCTCCTGGGCAGCACCGTGATCCCGGAGGTCCCTTTGATGACAGACACATCAAGCGTATACTGACTCATGCCCATCATGGGGCCGCCGGAAATCACCTTTGCCGCATTTTCCGTCAATCCCCCCGCTTCCTCGATGAGCTGCGAAAATGGCGTGCCGATGCGGGCGAGGAAGTTCTTGGGCTCTTTCACACCCCTGCCGGTCACGGTCACGTAGCGTTCGATGAGAGGCCTGCCGGAACGGACTGCATCATAGATCGCGGCGGCCGTGCCCACGTTCTGAACCACTACGCCGACATCCATGGGGAGGCCGCCGGCCGGAACGGTCCGCCCGGCGATGGCCTTGATAAGCATCTTTTCCGCACCCTGCGGGTATTTCACCCTGACCGGCCAGACCTTGATCTCGGGCGAACCCACAGCGGACCTGGTCATGGTATCGATCGCGTCAGGCTTATTGGCTTCGATCCCGATGTAGCCTTTGCCGACGCCCAGTATCCTCATGAGGATCTTGAGGCCTTCGATGACCTCTTTCGGCTTTTCCAGCATGAGACGGTGGTCGGAGGTCAGGAAGGGCTCGCACTCGGCGCCGTTCAGGATCACCACGTCGATGGGCTTCTCTTTCGGTGGAGACAGTTTGACGTGTGTCGGGAAGGTGGCCCCGCCCATGCCCACGATGCCGGCGTCCTGGACCATCTTCTTGAGCTCATCGGGGCTCAGCTTGTCGTAGTCCGAAGTTTCCTTGAGCCCTGCGACCCATTCGTCCTTCCCGTCGCTCTCGATCACGATCGAGGGCATTTCGGAGCCGAGGATATGCGGGAAATTGCCGATTGCCACGACCTTGCCTGAGATCGACGCGTGAACCGGAGCGGACACGAACCCGGTCGTCTCGGCGATCTTCTCGCCTTTTTTGACTTCCTGTCCGATGACGACGAGGGGCTTGGTGGGAGCGCCGATATGCTGGCTCAAGGGGATGGTTGCTCGCTTGGGGATCGCTGCGGTGACAGTAGGCTTGTGCGCTGTGAGGCTTTTGTTATCAGCAGGATGCACACCTCCGCTGAACGTGCTGCGTGCTTTTTCAGTCGTGGCTTCCATTCGGTCTCACCTGCCATCGCTATGAAATTACAGCTTGAGAATATTTAAAAAGCCGCAAAATTTATAACAGAACCATGCTGATGTGTCAAGCAATTTCTCGGACGAAGGTGAGCCGGGCGGGGTGTTACGAGCAGAAACAGAAGAGGAATAATCGTGCTGAATTGGGCAGCTGATTCTTGGAGTGGCGAAAAAAAAGGGGGTGGTGTTGAACAAGAATTGCCCGCCTGCCCCCTCTGCTCTATATGAAGGTACACCGCATGCACAAAGGTAATGCTCCGAAAAGTCCACCCTCAGGCGGACTATGCCACCTGGACCACTTCCTTGACCTCCGGTATGTGCTGCTTAAGGTATTTCTCGACACCGTTTTTGAGAGTCATCGTCGACATCGGACATGCTCCGCAGGCGCCCTTCAGCCTGACCTTGACCGTGCCCTTCTCATCGACGCTCACGAGTTCGATGTCTCCTCCGTCCCGTTGCAGCGCCGGCCTAACCTGTTTCAGTGCCTCTTCAACTTTTTCCTTCATGTCCGGTTCTCCTTGGCCTATGGATTTGCTGATTTATTATATCTCTTTTTAAACCTCTTTTGCAGCATTTTCTATGACGGCCATCATACTCCCCTACCCTGCGGAAACCATTTTGGTTGACTTCAACGCGATACTTTGCTATGAATGAGCCGTACCTGTTCCTTTCGCCCTGCGTTCATGCTAAACATTCTCATCATAGGGATCGGCGGGTTCATCGGCGCCGTCGTTCGGTATCTTGTCGCGGTCTGGATCGGCGAACGGTGGGGGAGGAGCTTTCCGCTCGGGACGTTCATTATTAATGTAAGCGGAAGTTTTATCATCGGCCTCCTCATGACCCTCATGACCGAGCGGATCATTGAAAACCCGCAATGGCGGCTGTTCCTTGTTGTCGGATTCCTCGGCGCCTACACGACATTCTCCACCTTCGAATATGAAACCGGAACCCTGCTCAAGGATGGTGAGTGGCTTTACGCGAGCCTGAACGTAGTCTTGAGTGTTTTTGTCGGCTTTATCGCGTTGAAGCTCGGCGAGGTCTTGGCAAAAAGCACATGATGCCAGCCACAGGGACACGGAGGCAAACAAGAGCGGAAGTTGAAAAGTAGTGTAAAGGCGGCGATAGCAGCCCGCAATTCCCGTCATGTTCCATTTCAGACCCTCTCCGTGTGTGTCCGTGACTGAATTTCAAAGGAGAATCTCATGATCAAGAGCGGCCCTGCGAAGAAACTCACGATCTTCGTCGAAGAAGCGGACAAGACCCACGGCAAGCCTGTGTACGAAGCGCTTCTGGACGTCTTCTATAAAAAGAAGATTTCCGGAGCGAGCGTGTTCCGGGGGGTCGAAGGATATGGCAGCGACAGGGTGTTTCACACCGCCAAGATCCTCGAGCTTTCCACCTCTCTCCCGGTCAAGATCGAGGTCGTGGATTCGGAAGAGATGATCAACGAAGTCCTGAAGGACATCTCCGCCATCGTTGAAAACGGGCTTATCGAGGTGAGCGACACGCACGTCATCAAGTGTTGCAGCCGGCAGGAGTAAGTATCCGGCGATGACACTCCAGTCCCTCGACGCGCAGCTCCTGTTCCTGGTCAATCATGGCCTGACAAACCCGGGATTCGACATCCTCATGCCTTCCCTCTCACTCCGGGGCTACCTTCTCATTCTCCCCTTTCTGCTCGCCATGCTCCTGCGGGCGGCATATCAGAAAAACAACCGGGGCAAAACCTATCTCGGCACGGCAATAGGAGCCCTTCTGGTCGCCTGCTGCGCAGTATATATAGTAGGGTTCGTGGAGGACTGGATGAAAGATGCTGTTGCACGGGTGCGGCCGTGCCGCGCCCTCGAAGGAGTCAGGCTCATCCTCCCCTGTCCGAAATCATACTCTATGCCGTCCGGCCACGCTATCAGTTCCTTCGCCTTCGCCGTTCCGCTTTTTTACCTGACGCGGGAGTATATCATTCCCGGTGGACGCTTGTATCCTCTTGTTCTCGCCTCGCTGATTGCGTTTTCGAGGGTCTATCTCGGCGTTCATTATCCTACGGATGTCCTGGTCGGGGCTGTTCTCGGAGGGGCCATCGGGCTGGCGTTGTCGGTTCTGTATCAGGTGATCGTTTCGGAAGAGATGGTGAAAGGGGAAAAGCATTAAGAGGGGAATGTACTCATGACGGCTACTCTACTCCTTCCACGCATGGTTGCCGATGAGCGGCACGAACACGCAGGGAATGCTCGATTCGGTCACCGGGCCTTCTGAGGTCCTGACCACCTTCATGAGCCGCTGGCCGAACCGGTCACCGACGGGGATCACCATCCCGCCGCCCACCTTCAATTGTTCGACCAGTGGCGACGGCACATCAGGCGCGCCTGCAGTGACCATAATTGCGTCGAAGGGGGCCGCATCTTTCCAGCCGTAGGTGCCGTCATAGACCTTGATCGCAACGCTTTGATAACCCAGCCGGTCAAGCGTGGACCGGGCCTTCTCGGCCAGGATCTTGACTCGCTCGACGGTGTATACCTTCGCGCACAGCTCTGCAAGCACGGCCGCCTGATAGCCGGAGCCGGTCCCTATCTCGAGCACGCGTTCCGTGCCCTTGAGGCCGAGAAGCTCGCTCATGATCGCAACCATGTACGGCTGGGACATGGTCTGGTTTTCTCCGATGGGAAGCGCGTTATCGGCGTAGGCCATTCCCCGCATGGCCTCGGGCAGGAACACATGGCGGGGAACCTTGCGCATGGCTGCGAGGACCCGTTCATCCCTGACTCCGCGTGCGACGATCTGCTCCTCAACCATCCGCATGCGTTCTTTTTCAGCGTTGATCACTCAGGCTCCCTGCGCACAATACGCGCGTAATCCAGGGACTCCAGGTTCCGGATCAGATCGAACGACGGATAATGCGTAAGATCGAGGTGGAGCGGTGTTATTGACACCATCCTGCGGTCCACGGCATCGAAGTCCGTCCCCTCCTCGCGCTCCCAGTCCGGCTCTCCGCCGCCGATCCAGTAATATTTCTTTCCCCGTGGGTCGAGACGCTCGACCGTCATCTGGTGATAGATGCGCTTGCCCAGACGGGTGATGCGCGTCCCCCGGATTTCTTCCATCGGAAGGTTCGGGACGTTGATATTCAAGAGAGTCCCTGCCGGGAGCCCCTGTTTCAGTACCTGACGGGCTGTGCTGAGCGCGACCTCCGCTGCCTCGGCAAAACGGAAATCCTCGCGCCCATTAAGAGAAACGGCCACGGAGGGAATCCCCAGCAGGATCCCTTCCATAGCGCCGGCCACGGTGCCCGAATAGGTCACATCATCTCCCAGGTTGGGCCCTTTGTTGATCCCGGAAACAACCAGCTTCGGCGCCTCCTTCAGCAGCCCCTTGACCGCGATGTTGACGCAGTCCGTGGGCGTGCCGTTTACGCAGTACAGGGAATCCCTGATCTCTTCGATCAGGAGCGGGCGGTGCAGGGTCATCGAATGGCCGGCAGCGCTCCGTTCTCGATCAGGCGCGACAATGACGACGGAGTCCAGTTCGCGCAGCCGCTTGGCCAGCACCTGGATTCCCGGCGAATAGACACCATCGTCATTGGTTACGAGGATCATGAGTATTTCCCCTGGAATTATTCTGACCGCCAGCCAGGATACGCTATGGCATAAATATCTAATTATCTTATAGATGACGAAGACAAGGAGCGGGATGAACCATTGACGCAAAGCGATGCAAGCTGAGATTACGTCTGTTCGTATTGACAGTTGGCCGTCCGGTCATGCGGGTCTCTTCTTCACGGAGCCGCCTCGACTTCCCCTGCATCATGTAACTTTGGTATAGATTGATACTGGAGCTCTGGTTTCATATCCATGGCTTGTCAATCCATCGGCGGAAGTCTAAATGTGAGAGAGACATCGGAGACTGCTGTAGGTACGACGGCGATTTTATATCATATTTATCGCCATTGCAATGAGTTTGTGGAGGCATTCTTCTGAATGCTAATCCCATTTCCGGTAATTGATGAAGATAGAGCAATTCTGGCCGCAGAATCGTCAGCCCATGCAATCCTGATTGTCCAACACCGACCGGATGACACGATATGTTCAATCAATATTTGCTTCCTCAAAAACTAACTATCATTTTTTAAAGATTCAAGCTATACAACTGCTTTTATATAATACTATAGTCTTCACCAATAAATACCCCAATTTAATGATTGCACTCAACTCGGTTATGCTATAGAATCACCTAAACCTGCATGACATTATTTTTTTGATTTTTCCACATGTATTGTTATTTTCCATAATTATCCATAATTAATAGTCACCTACATACATAACGCATTGAATTTTATAGTTAAGTTAATTAAATTTATTCATAATAGCGTACAAGAGCTAAAACCCCTTCGAGATTGCATAGGAACCCTATCGTGGACTATTGATATCCAGAAGATAACACCTAGACCATAGTGGAATCTAGCCTGGGGTAGCAGACAATGATAGTATCGATACATGATAAGATAAGAGATAATGGTATCATCTCGATTCAATCTGTAACGGCTTTGGCCAGAGATCACTGTTTAATAGCACCGACTCGTTAAAATAATCACTCATACAGGAGATATAAACAACTCATTCAAAATGAATCCCCATGTCTAATATGGCCACTCATATTGACCCTCTTACTTTAGATTTATTTAAGGCATTGATCGTAATTATTTGATATGAAAACATTCACTTGGTGTTGTAATTTTGGTATTGCTTTTGCTATTTAATATTGAGATTATAAAACGCATAATTATAAAGTATCAAACAAAAAGTATTGTTTGTATTAATTTATTATCACAATATTTCGGATCTGTGTTGCCAGCTACAATTGAAATAGAAACAGGTACTTCTTAGCCAGAACGATATCCATTTCAGGGAGTTCCGGGCATATCTTTAGGATTAAAGGTTTATGATCACAACGGTACACGCCCACTATGTCGGGAAACGATACGCTGGCTTGACATTCAGCTAATTTTTGTTAAATTTGATTACAGACAAATAATTTTATTTCTAATCGCAGCAAATTGGTATTATCCCGGGTATCAGACGAAAAAAGGCGCCTAGCAGCAAATTTTCTACTTTTGTCATGTTATTGCAATGTAAAAGATTTACCTTCTTCTTATAAACATTCACCCAAGTAATTTTGAGCGTAACTTGGAATATATATGATTCCCCTGGGCGGCGTCAATCCTGCTCATCTGACTTAACTCAGGAAACGGCTGGCTTGGACATTTTGCCGTTGGAGGAGCAAGTCTGGCAGGGTCTGAATCCCTGAGCCGGGCATGTTCCATAACAAATCATTCATCTTATGAAAGCAATTACTTTTTCCACCGATGGAGAACTCAATCTACGCTCATGGCAAGAGAGCGGTGGGGATGAGCTGCGCGGATCTTCGGGGAGTGAGCTGGAAGGCAAAAAATATTATGAAATATTTCCCCGGATCTTTCTCGGCGAAGATGACGCCCTGTCAGTCGCTGCGCAACGAAAGCATCCTGTTCAGCTGGAAGGATATTCTTTGCCCTGCCTCTATGCTCACTTCAGCGCTGACATTACGATCAATCCCGCGTGGAACGGCAATGGCGTTGTGAACGAGATCAGGGTAACGGTGCGACCCCAAACGCCATGCTCAATCGCCAAGAAACTTACGGACTCTCAGCGGCTCATTGATATCGGCAAGATGGCATCAACGCTCGCGCACGGAGTACGCAATCCGTTGAATGCGATCAAGGGATCGGTCGTATACCTCCGGGAAAAATACAGCTATGAAGCGCCGCTCATTGAGTTCACGAAGATGATGGAGGAGGAAATCTCCCGGCTTGAGCTTTTTATCTCGCGGTTCCTCAGTTCCTCTCTCTCCGATGCCGAACGGGCATCCACCGACATCAACTCCCTTCTGAAGAAAATACAGGTGTTCACGGCGTATCAGGTCTCTGCTCAGAATATCACTCCGTTTTTCGATCTTCGCGAGGTTCCCCTGGTGACGGTCGACGCTTTCCACGTTGAGCAGGCTCTTCTGAACGTGGTCAATAACGCAATCGACGCCATGAAGGGGGGAGGGACACTCACGGTCAGGACCTCCACCGAGACGATGTCGGACTCGACCTTTGTCGTCATCGGCGTATCCGATACAGGCCCAGGCATGACCGACCAGACAATGGGCAACCTCTCCGAGCGCACGAACAGCGCCGGCAAAGGGTTCGGTCTTTTCATCGCTTATGAAGTGCTCAAATATTACGGCGGTCATTTGAAAATCGAAAGTAAGAAAAACGAAGGGACATCCGTGCGGCTCTATCTGCCTTTGGCGGAGTCGCGGGCAGGTGCGATATGACGGACAAGGGAACGGTATTGATCGTAGATGATGAACCGAACGCTTTGAAGGTCCTATCGGCAATTCTCCGGCAAGAGGGCTACACGACCCGGGAGTCGGTGAACGTGGACCGGGCGATCGGGATCATTCGCGACGAGGCGGTAGACGCCATTATCACCGACGTCAAGATGCCGGTGCGGGACGGCTTCCACCTGTTCGACTATATCCACGAGCATAACCCGCACATACCGGTCATGTTCCTCACCGCCTACGGCACGGTGGAATCCGCGGTCTCTGCGATGACCAACGGCGCTTTTTACTATTTCATCAAGCCACCCGATTACGGCAAGCTGAAGTCGGTCCTGGAACAGGCTGTCGGACAGCACGCGATGCAAAAAGAGGTCGAGCAGGCGCAGCTGCGGCGGCTGACAGAGAACAACGCCAGTCCCATCATCGGCGCTTCCCCTGCGCTGGCCCGCGTCCGTCAAACGATCGCGGCGGTAAAGGATTCCGAAAGCAGCGTCCTTATCCAGGGTGAGACCGGCACCGGCAAGGAGGTTGTTGCCTGCAACCTTCATTATTGCAGCAACCGTTCCACCAGGCCCTTCGTTACCGTAAACTGTGCGGCGATCCCGCGGGAACTGATCGAAGCGGAGCTCTTCGGCTGCGAAAAGGGGGCCTTTACGGGGTCTGTAGCGCAGCGGATCGGCAAGTTCGAGGAAGCTGCCGACGGCACGCTCTTTCTCGACGAGATCGGCGAGATGGAGCTTTCCTTGCAGTCGAAATTGCTGCGGGTTTTGCAAGAGCGGACAATCGAGCGGATCGGGAGCAACAAAAAGATCAAGGTCAACTTCCGGCTCATCTCGTCGACGAACCGCATGTTGATGGATGACATACAGGCGGGAACCTTCCGGGAAGACCTCTTCTACCGTCTCAACGTGGTGCAGATCGATGTGCCGCCGTTGCGGGAGCGGCCGGACGACATACCGCTCCTTGCCGCTGAATTTCTTTCCCAATTCTGCATCCGGGAGAAAAAACCGGTCACCCTGTCCGACGAGGTGATGGATCTCTTCAGGGAATTCCCGTGGCCGGGGAATGTGCGGCAACTCAAGAACGTCATCGAGCGCGCCGTCGTGCTCGCCCGGGAAAAACAGATCACCACCGAGGAACTTCCCGACGAGCTGCGCCGCAGCCGTCGCACCGACACGGGCGCCCGCTCGATCACTCCCCTGAAGGCACTGGAGATCCAGGCGATCCACGACGCACTTCGCGAATGCAAGGGAAACAAATCGAAGGCCGCCCGGACGCTCGGCATATCGAGAAAAGCCTTTTACGCGAGGCTCCGCGAATCCTCATCCCAACATTCCTTTCCCGGCAGCAGATGATGCGCGCGCAAAAAGACCGTGGTTGCAACCTCAAGCCCTGTTCCCTCCGGCGCAAGATTAACAGGTTCATCTATGGATAAGCGGGACTTATTCGCAAAGAAGTTTTCCATTCTCCAGGAAATATCGAGCGCCCTTGTCGTGTCTGAGGATATCGGTTCTCTGGCAAACCTCATGCTTGACCTCGGCGTCAGCTATACGAGCGCTGAAAAGGGTTCCCTCATGCTCGTCACGGACTGCGACGAGCTCTTCATCTTGGCGGCCAAGGGCATCGACCCGCAGTTCGTAAAAATATACCGCAGCAAGATCGGCGAAGGAATTGCCGGCATTGTCGCCAAAGAGCGGCGCCCGGTCCTGGTGGAAGACATAGATGCCGATAGTCGGTTCCACAGCACGACTCGGGATCGCTACCGGACCAAGTCCTTCATCTCCTGTCCGCTGGTGAGCAAGGAACGGCTCCTCGGCGTTCTCAACATCAATGACAAAAAGGACGGGACCTCCTTCACCGCCGATGAGTTCGAACTCCTGACGGTCATAGCCAACCATGCCGCCATTGCACTGGAAAACGCGTTTCTCCTAAACCAGCTGAAGACGAAGGCCGACGAGCTCGAGGCGATAAACCGGCGGCTTATCGAGACCGACATCGGGAAGACAGAGTTCCTCACCCGCGTCTCTCACGGGCTTCGTACGCCGCTGAACTCCGTCAAAGGCGCCATTTACCACCTGCAACAGCAGGCGGACCGCCTGCCAAAAGAGGACCGGCGAGAGTTCCAATCCATCATCGCCGCTGAGACCGACAAGCTCATTAGTATCGTGGAAAACCTGCTGCACTTTCTCAGGCTCGAGGACGAGACCAGACTTTTGCAGAAAAACGTGATCAGGCTGGGAGAACTGTTCGAGAGGGTGGCGAACGCACCCGTGCTCAAGGTCATGCTGGCCACCAAACGGATCCACCTGACCCTTCCTGCGGAAAACGGGCTCCCCGACGTAATCGGGGACGCGGGAACTGTACTTCAACTCTTCACCAATCTCATCCTGGGCATTATCCCCAGCCTCGAGCCGGAGGACAAGATTGATCTGAACGTCCATGGAGCCGATGTCGTGTCCGTTCATCTTGATCTTTCCCGAGCGTTGCCTGAGGCGGTCCTGTCAGCTCTCAACGCTACACGCGACGTAGCGCTGACCGATCATGACGAGGACCTGTTGAAGATTGCATTTGCCCGAAGCGCCGCCGGTCTTCATCGCTGGAAACTGCTGGCGATCAACAGCGACCATGGATGCAGCGTTTCACTGACGATCCCAACGAGCGCGCGGGAGCGGGTCGACGTCTTCGTGAACAAGAGCATGGATTCTTTTGTCGAATTCATTGCGGAGTTGCTCGACCTTGATATCTGTTCCATCATGCTGAGCGACGAAGCGACGAGCGAATTAACCGTTAAGAGCGCTCGAGGTCTCGACGACGAGGTCGTTAAGCGGACACGGGTAAAGTTCGGCGACCGGATAGCCGGCTGGGTGGCGCTCGAGGGCAAACCTCTTTTTGTCGAGGACATCGAGAGCGACCCCCGCTTCTCAAAGAAGAGCATCCCGCAGTATAATTCGAAGTCGTTCATGTCGTTGCCCCTCAAAATAGACGGCCAGGTCGTCGGGGTGCTAAACCTGAACAACAAAAAGACGTCCGAGCCCTTCACCCTGCGCGACTTTTACATCGCCTCTGTCCTGAGTGAAAGGATCGCCTACTTCCTGAGACTGATAAAGGCCGGTCCCTGCACCAAAGATGAGTTCTCGAAATTTCTGACGTCCCTGAACCGTCTGCTCGACAGGGGCAAACCCGGTCAGGAACTGCAGCACGCGGCACCGAGCCTCGTGGATGGTACGCCTGCGAATCCCTGAGCAAGAATGAGAACGTTCCCTCAACGAAAAAGCCGCTGAATCTCATTCAGCGGCTTTTTTTCTCGAAACCGGCCTGTCGTTACCTGCCCGTTTTTGTGTCCCACGGCTCACGGGCATGGATTCCCTGAATCGCCCTAGAACGATATCGACTCGAACTCCGGCCGAAGCATGATATGTTTGTTCTTGAGAACCGTTATCTCGCCCGTTTTTTGCCATTTGTCCAATACTCGGGTAACCGTTTCACGGGTAAGACCGGTCATATCGGCGATATCCTGGTGGATAAGCTTGATATTCAATTCAGTGCCGGTCGGTGTTTCAATCCCGTAGGTCTCGGAAAGCATGATCAGGAGCATCTTTACCCGCTGCGAGGCGTTGTTGAAGTTCAGAAGCTGTATCCGCTTCCACGCCTCGCGAAGTCTGGACGACAGGATATGGAGCAGGTTATCGAGCACCTTCTTCTGGCCGTAGAGCAGCGAATAAAAGTCCCTTTTTGAGATGATGGCCGTCACGGAATCCTTGATCGCCGTCACGGTTGCCGGGGCGGTCCTGCCGTCGATCAGGGAAAGCTCGCCAAAAAAATCACCCATCTTGTGCATCGTTACGATAATCTCTTTTCCTTCATCGGTCACCTGGACGACCTTTGCTTCACCTTCAAGAATAATATACATGTACTCATTCGTATTCTCTTCACGAAGGATGATGTCGTTCTTTTTGAATTTTTTAATGGTGACCTGGTCGCGCACTTGATGCAATTCAGCTTCGGTCAGGGAGGAGAATATTTCTATCTTGTTCAGACCATTATGTCGGTGAAGGTCTTTTAAAGAACTTCCCGGTCCCGGTCCTGGTCCGCTCCTGCTTTTCCGCGTAGGGTTTTTCTGCTTCACACTATGATCACGCACTTTATTCATAGGACCTTTTAATTATTATACTGAATACTCGCCCCGTCGCAAGGTTATTTTCCGCGTGTTGCTCATCACCTTCCCTGAGTAAAGGTTCGCGGTGCTCAAATACAACCAAAGTATGTGATTTAATGCAGTAAATGCGAAAAAAGTCGTTGCAAATGTGATTGTGCTCACATATTTTGTTTCGATTTATGATACTATAGCGACAATATTTTGAGAGTTTTATGGCCCTTTCCACTAGCAGGTAACGGAGTCATAATGGTATTCTCTTCTTCATCTGCTCAGACGTATAAGGAGATAATCATGGCCGTCAGGAATTTTTTATCTATCTTTTTACTGTTGCTCTTTATCCTGTCAGCAGGAGCGGGATGTGGTAGTGGCGGCAGCACCACGACTTCGTTGCTCCCCGCCAGCTCCCCCTCGAGCGGTGGTGGCAGCGGAACAGGCGGCGGTACCACATTAGGAACAGCCACGCTTGTTTGGAGCGCGCCGACGACGAACACCGACGGAACGCCTCTGACTGATCTTGCAGGCTATAAGGTGCATTACGGGACGACGCACGGGTCCTATCCGAATACCATTACCATCGGGAATGTGACGAGCTATTCGATCAATAATCTCACCTCCGGAACCTACTACTTCTCGCTAACGTCCTATGATACGAGCGGCATGGAAAGCGGCTATTCGAACGAGGTGAGCAAGGTCGTCCAGTAAGGTTTCTCCCGCAGTCTCTTCCCCCTTTCGGCTGTTTCACCGCGCCGCGGGCCTACCGGGCCTGCTGGTGCGATACATGAAACAGCCCATGCTTTTTCATGATGTCATAGAACGTCGGCCGGCTGATCCCGAGCTCTTCAGCGGCCTGGGCTATATTCCCCTGGGACCGGTCCATGGCATGCATGATCATTTCCCGTTCGACCCGGTCCCGCGCATCCTTCAGCGTCATGCCTTCCGATTTCGGAAATGTGTCATAGGGCTCCGCCGGCTTTGGCGAGAAACCAAGGTCATGGGGTTCTAGGAGCGCGGTATCGGACAGGATGACGGCCCGCTGGAGCCTGTTCTCGAGCTCCCCGACGTTTCCCGGCCAGGAGTAGGATTCCATCTGCTTCAGGGCGGCAGAGCTGAACCCTTTGACCCTTTTCTTGAACTCCTCGCCGAAGCGCATCAGGAAGACCGTACCCAGGAGCGCGATATCCTCCCTCCGCTCCCGAAGCGGCGGCAGGTTGATCGTGATCACGCCGATCCGGTAGTAAAGGTCGTCCCTGAACCTTCCCGCTGTCATATCTTCCGCGATATTCCGGTTTGTAGCTGTTATGATCCTCGCATCAACGGTGATCTCTTCCCTCCCGCCGGACCGCTGGACCGTCTTGTCCTGAAGAAGCCGGAGCACTTTGGCCTGCAGCGGGCCCGGGAGCCCGCCGATCTCGTCGAGGAAGAGGGTCCCCCCATGAGCATACTCCACATTGCCCCTGACCAGGACGTGCGCGCCGGTAAAGGCCGTTTTCTCGCATCCGAACAGCTCTGAGTCGAGAAGATTTTCCGGGATCGCTCCGCAGTCGATCGCCACGAAGTCACGCTCGCGCCGCGGGCTCATGGAATGGATAGCCCTCGCGACGAGTTCTTTGCCTGTTCCGCTTTCCCCCTGGATCAGCACCGACACATCCGATGAAGCTGCCTTTCTCACCGTCGCGAACACGTCGAGCATGGCGGGGCATTGGCCGATAATGCCCGACAGGGCGCTGCTCTTCCTGCCCAGCACGGTCCGCAGCCGCCGGTTCTCCTCTTCCAGGGCATACAGGTGGAAGGCGCGCTTGATGATGACCTTCAACTCCCCCAGGTCGATCGGCTTCTGCAAGTAATCGTAGGCCCCGTTCTGAACGGCGTGGAGCGCGCTGTCCGTGTCGTCGCGCCCGGTCACGATGATTATCTTCGCAAAAAGGTCTCCTGCGAGCATCTCTTCAAGGCAGCGGAACCCCTCCGTTGCGCCGTCTGCGTGCGGCGGCAGACCGAGATCGAGCACGACAACCTTGGGCCGATGCTTCAGAAAGAGCGTCAGCGTCTCCTTCCGGTCACCTGCGAACAACAGGGTATACTCGGTCCCGAAGCCCCACTTCAGCTGTTTACAGATGTCTTCGGAGTCATCGACGATCAGCAGCTTCTCCATAAAAACGCTCCTTTTTTCGGTCTTGTGCGTGCCCCGGTATGGCGACGCAGAGAAGAGCGGCAACGGCCTGCCTTCTATTTCGCTTTTCACGCATCCTGCCGAACCGCGGGCAGGTACACGGTGAACTCAGATCCCTTACCGACCTCGCTCTTCACCTCGATCGTACCGCCCATCGATTCGACGATCTGCCTGCACTGGTAGAGTCCTACCCCGAGCCCCTCCCCCTTCGTGGTCCGAAAGAGCTTGAACACCTGGCGCAGCACGAAGTCTCCATTCATGCCGCAGCCGGTATCGGATATCCTGAGGAAGACGCGGCCATCGTTCGCGCCCGTCTCAGCCTTGACCATTCCGGCCTCTTCCGTAGCGTCGAGGCCGTTCTGCACGAGATTCACGATGACCTTGCTCATCTCTGCAGTATCGACCATGCAGGGAGCGGTTGTGCCGAGACAGACGACACGCTTCCCCGGACGTGTCTTCGCCAATTCCCCCACGACGGTCGTGGTCAGGAGCCGTATATCGTATCGCACCAGGTTCGGCTTGCCGGTCCCGGGGATCGCGTTCAGCTTCTGCATGAGGTGCTTCATGTTCCCGACCGTTTGCTTCACGCTGGCCAGCATGTCGCGTTGAAAATCAGGATTGCCAATGTGCTCATCGGCGTTGTCCATGATGAGCGACAGCGTCTGGGTCAGGTTTTTGAGGTCGTGGATGACAAAAGAGGACACCCGGGCGACCGCGGCAAGTTCCCGCGTCTCGACAAGCTCCTCGGTAAGCCGTTGATTGCTCAGCAGCAGCGCCGACTGCCTCGCCATGATCTTCATGAGATCATAATCCTCGTAGGTGAAGGGCTCCCTGGCCATCCTCTCTCCGAAGACCACGACGCCTTCCACCTCTCTGCCGGAGACCAGCGGTATGACCAGCCGGGCGCCCGCAGAGCTGACAAAGGATGCCTCAGCATCATCGGGAACGTACTCCTTGTCAAGAGGGTTCCAGACCCGATCCCGGTCCCGGAAATAGCCGAGCAGTCCCGCCGAAAGCCTGAGCCCCGCTTCCGCGCGCGGCAGGGAATGATCGATCGCGGGGGCATAGACGCCGCTTCTTCGATTATAGAGATACAGCGATACGCCCCGGAGGCCGAAGGTCTCCCGGAACATCTCCAGGATGGCGTTTTCCATGTCGGAGAGCGTCGTACAGGAAGCAAGCCGGCCGGTCAAAGCCATCCATGTCCGGCGGTAATCGTGCTTTTGCTCATAAAAATGCTTGTTGATGAAGACCTTCACCCGGCGCCGCAGCCGCTCCGACAGGAACAGCGCGGTCAATGCGATCGCACCGGCAAAGGCAAAGAAGATCGTGATCGAGCGGGCGAAAGAGACTTCAAAATGCTTCAGCCCTCCGCTGATGAGCCCGAGTGCTATGAAGTAGGCGCCGACGGAAAGGAGCGTGATCGAACGGTACATGACGCCGCGGGAAACCACGACCCGCACGGTATTCCTCCGGAACAGCTTGGCATACAGCGAATACCCTGCGAGCGGCAGGAGCAGGAAGACGGCGAGAGCAGTCAGCGTGGATTCTATCATGAGAACGCTCTACGCCTTTACTAGGTTGGACTGGCCCTTTTTGACGACCCCGTTCATGGCATTGCGCGTATCGACCACGAGCTGCGAGTGGTCGAGGATGAACTTATAGTCGTAGCAGGAGTGGTCGGTCGCGACCACCACGCAGTCGTAGCTCTTGAGGGTTTCCTCCGTAAGGGGCACGGAGCTCTTCTTCAGGTCGTACTTGCGCATCTTCTTCGTCCGCGGGATGTAGGGGTCGTTAAAGTCAACCTGCGCCCCCTTTTCCGAAAGGAGCTCGATCAGTTTCAGGGACGGCGACTCGCGGGTATCATCAATGTCCTTTTTATAGGCGAGCCCCAGGATCAGGATCTTCGACGAGGAGATGCTCTTCCCCTGACGGTTCAATGCTTCGCCGACCTTGCCGGTGACATAGTACGGCATGCTGGTATTGATCTCGCCGGCAAGCTCGATGAACCGGGTGTGGAAATCGTATTCGCGCGCCTTCCAGGTAAGATAGAAGGGATCGATGGGGATGCAGTGGCCGCCCAGTCCGGGCCCGGGATAGAACGCCTGGAAGCCGAAGGGCTTCGTCTTGGCGGCGTTGATCACCTCGTAGACGTCGATGTCCATCCGGTCGAAGAGGACCTTCAATTCGTTCACGAGCGCGATGTTCACCGCGCGATAGATGTTCTCCAGGAGCTTCGCCGCCTCGGCCACCCGGGTCGATGATACCGGCACGGTCTTTTCGACAATGGAACTGTAGAGAGCGTCGGCATTGGCCAGGCAGGCTTTCGTATACCCGCCCACGATCTTCGGGATCGTATGCGTATTGAAGTTCTTGTTGTTCGGGTCCTCCCGCTCCGGAGAGAAGGCAAGGAAGAAATCCCTGCCCGCCTTCATTCCCGTCTCCTCCAGGATCGAGCGCATGTCCTGGTCCGTGGTGCCCGGATAGGTCGTGGACTCGAGCACGACGAGTTGACCCTTGCGGAGGTATTTGGCGATCGTCCGCGTCGTGTTCAGCACATAGGAAAGGTCCGGGTCCAGCTGCTTCGTCAGCGGCGTGGGCACGCAGATAATGATGCAGTCCATGCCCTTCAGGGCCGCGGAGTCCGTCGTGGCCTTGAACGTGCCGCTCTCCTTCAGCGCCTTGATGTCTTCCCCGGGGATGTGCTTGATGTACGACTTGCCGCTGTTCAGGAACTTGATCTTTTCTTCGTCCAGATCGAAGCCGGTCACGCCGAACCCGGCCTTGACGAACTGAATGACGAGAGGCAACCCCACGTAACCGAGGCCGATGACCCCTACTGTAGCAGAATGATTCTTGATCTTAGTGAGAAGATCCATGGCGCGCTCCTTTAGAAGGAAATATCATATCGGGCTTATTTATCTTGAACGGCCCATAAGTGTACTTTTATTCGTTGAGAACAGCGGAGGCACGTCAGATACCAGATTCGCAGATTTTGCGAACGAAGCGGATTAAGTCATTGCAATAAGATGCCGGCCGGGGTATTGTGACTTCGACATTCCATGGGTCATCTTTTGATTAATTTCCGCGTGTGACTTGAATCACCGTTACTTTTTCACCATTCTGCTAATCTCACTCCTATAAATTGGATGTGAATTCGAAAATATTGCGCTGCAACCAAAGTTGGATAATGTGAAAAACCGGGTCTACATTGCTTTGCCAATTCGTGTGATTGTTATCACATGAAAAAG
>DATIZR010000039.1 GCA_035516965.1 Nitrospirota bacterium | reverse complement strand
TACAGGTGTTCGCCGTCGATGTAACTTTCTATGGTGTCCGATACCTTGTAGAACCTGTCAAGAACACCCGTTGAGGTGGCACGGGAAATGAGATGGAACACCATCCTGCCGTCTGATCTTTGTTCCTCACGCACTTCCATGACCGCGATACCCGCACGGATAATATTCGACCAGCTGATCTCATAGGTTAGTTTTTCTCCGGCCTGAAACGGTAAGGCAACGGGTGCAGGCGTCGTGCGATTTTTGCCTGGATCCGCGAATGCTGACGGCGAGAAAATCAGGAACGCCATAAACAGCCAGGCAGGTAACGATTGCGTCAGCATGAAAATGCTCTGATTATTAAATAAAATAGGATCACAGCGTCAAATTCTCAGCGCTTATAATAGGTGAAACCCTTTCTTTTGTAAAGACAATTCTTCTAAAAGCCTCCCTTTCATCTTGCGATCAGCTGCCGTTTATATTATGATGAGAAAATGAAGTTCCGTTCCCGCGAGTTCAGTAATATCCTGATCAACAAGCCCGGCGCCATCGGCGATCTGGTTCAGCTCACGCCGGTCGTTCGTGCTCTCAAGGAGAGATACCCGTCCGCCCGGATATCCCTGATGGTCGGTTCTGAGACGACTGCCGGTCTCTTCCGGAATAACCCCCGTGTTGCAGAAACGATCGTTTTCGAGAGAAAAGGGAGGCACCGTTCTTTCCGCTCGCTGATCCGACTCTGGCGGTCTGTTCGTGCCAAACATTACGATCTGGTGGTCAATTTTCAGAGGAGCAACCTGAAGACATGGTTCCTGGCAAGCGCCGCTCTTCCCTGCCGGGTGTTAGTATACCATAAGTCGAATTCCGAAACCGTTCATGCCGTTGTCAATTACCTTGACACCCTGGCGCCGCTTGGCATCGAAGCCTCCGACCTGGATCTCGAGCTGACACCAGGACCCGATGACCGGGCCTTTGCCGAATCCGTTCTAGGGACACGTGTCAACCAACAGCCCCCGGTCGTCGCCCTGAACCCCGGCGCCAGCCATCACGTCAACCGATGGCCTCCTGAACGATTCGCCGCGCTCGCGGACGGGCTTCAGCAGGAGCTTTCGGCCCGGGTGCTGATCATCGGCGGCGGCGGGGATGTCCCTCTGGCAGAAGAGATCGTCTCGCGATGCGCTGCAAAGCCGCTGATGCTTGCAGGGAAGATCGATCTGCTTCAACTGGCAGCGATCCTGGAACGCTGCGATGTCCTGGTCAGCGGTGATACCGGGCCCCTGCATCTTGCGACCGCGGTCGGGACCCGCGTGGTCGCCCTTTTCGGAGCTGCCGATCCGGCCCGCACGGGCCCCGTCGGCAGCGGTCATATCGTCCTGCAGCCTGCAACCGTTTCCTGTGTTCCGTGCAGAAGCCGCACCTGCAGCAATGCGCGGCATCTGGAATGCATGGAAGCCATTTCCGTTGCGGATGTCTTCGGTGCCGTCATCAAGGTGTTGGAACAGAGATGACAGGCGGATCACCAGGGTCATGATATGATGTATATCATGGCCTGACCCAATGTCTTAGGAGTATTCTAGGACCAAAGGAAACCACAGTGCACTCAATACCGCTTCCCGGAAAGGGGTGATCTTTCTATGGCTGTACCGAAAGTTGATACCGACACCTGCATCGGGTGCGGGCTCTGCTCGGAACTCTGCCCGAAAGTGTTTGAGCTCAGAGACGACAAGGCCTGGGTGGTTAATCCCGGCGCCTGCAGCACTTGCGACTGCCAGCAGGCAGTTGACAGTTGCCCGGTTACGGCGATTTCCCTCGAATGAGGGTCGCGAACACCTGACACACGCTTACCGTCTTTCCTATCTTTGTTCCTTAATCCTGAATCCTGCGCCCGGCAGACCATGCGGCGCAGGACATTTTTCTTGACAAAACGGCCTGTTCCTATATTATTCCCCTGCAATCGCGATCAAGGCCGCTGTGGCGGAATTGGCAGACGCAAGGGACTTAAAATCCCTCGACGGGCGACTGTCGTGCCGGTTCGATCCCGGCCAGCGGCACCAGATGATAGAACGGTCTGGAATCGTCTACTGGCTGCCTCGGGTTGCTATCAACATGGACCGGACCAGGAGGCATGCGGGAAAAGGTCACTCCATGCATCGGGGGAGCGCCCGAGGGGGCTGGTCTACTCGGGCAACGAAGCGCGTTAGATCCCGGTAACCGACACCAGAAAGATGCATTTCTACGCCCTCGGTGGGGTGTTCAATCCTTTTTACAGCCATCTCTAGACGTTACTTCCCAACAAACCCTTGACATTAGGGCATCAATATCCGATAATATCGCTCTTCCTGAATCCCGTTCGCATCCTTTTTCCCCGGTCCCGGAAGCTGGAGCCATTATTTACCGTGCTGTAAACGAGGAGCATCCTTTGCCGCCGGAATACCTTGAATTTGAAAAACCCATAGCCGATCTTGAGAAGAAGATAGAGGAGCTGACGCTCTTTACCTCGAACGGCAACATTGACCTCGAAGAAGAGATCCTCAAGCTCCATAAAAAAGCTGATCAACTTCGCGCCGAGATCTATTCCCGCCTGAGCCCCTGGCAGAAGGCCCAGATATCCCGCCATCCGAACCGTCCCTATACGCTTGATTACATCGAAGCCATGCTGACGGATTTTACGGAGATGCACGGCGACCGGGGGTTTGCCGATGATGCCGCTATCGTCGGCGGCATGGCCCGCCTGAACGGGATGCCGGTCGTCGTGATCGGGCATCAGAAGGGACGGACGACAAAAGAGAAAATCATTCGGAATTTCGGCATGCCCAACCCGGAAGGTTACCGGAAAGCCCTCCGCTTGATGGAATTCGCCGAAAAATTCCGGAAGCCTCTGATCACCTTCATCGACACTCCCGGCGCCTACCCGGGGATAGGCGCCGAGGAGCGCGGACAGGGGGAATCGATCGCGCGGAGCCTCCACGTCATGTCGCGCCTCAAGATCCCGATCGTGGCAACGGTCATCGGCGAGGGCGGGAGCGGCGGCGCGCTTGCCCTGGGGGTTGCGGACCGCGTGCTGATGCTCGAGCACGCCACCTATTCCGTTATTTCACCCGAAGGGTGCGCTGCCATTCTCTGGAACAACGGCGCCAAGGCCAGCGAGGCTGCCGAACTCCTCAAGATCACGGCTCAGGACCTGTTCCAGATGAAGGTAATCGACGAGATGGTGGAAGAACCGATCGGGGGAGCCCATCGGGACCCGAGAAGGGTTGCGGAACTGCTGCAAGAGGCGATCTTCAGGAACCTGTCCGAGATCAGGAACCTGCCATCCGATGAACTGATCAGGCTTCGGTACGATAAGTTCAGGAACCTGGGGACGTTCGATCAGATCTGAGGGCTTCCTCCTAGGCAATTTCCTGTTTCAGACGCTCGACCGCCTTCTTCAGGGCGATCATTGCCTCTCGAAGGTCCGCATAGGGAGACAAGAGAAGCAGCAGGCAGTATTCCCCGCCCACGGGCGCGATCAGTTCATTCCCCGCATCGAGTGAGAACAGTACCGCATCCACGTTCCCCATCCCGAGCCGGTTGCTGATGTCCTTGATATGGTCGAGATGGATTTCCTTCCAGGCTCCCAGAAGTCTGACATCGATGCTCCCATCACCTGCGTGCGCGATTGACTCCCCTTCGTTGTCCAGAAACACCGTCGCTTTCGCTCCCGGCGCGGCTGCGAGGAGATCGGTCAGTATCTCATTCATCAACAAGCCCTCCACAACCATGAGCATCTGATGGGATCAATGAAAGATCCAGAACAGCAGCACGGTCACGCCCGCACCGAGTGCAGCGCCCGCCACGACCTCCAGGGGCCGGTGTATGCCCGAAGACCATCTGCTCCAGCTGACCATCACGGCCAGCAGAAAGATTAACACGGCGACGGGCAAGGATCGCGTCAGATAGACGGCGGCCGCCCATACGGAAAAGGAAACAGCGGCATGTCCGCTTGGCATTCCGCCCCGGAGGGGTTCCCCTTTCCCGAGGAACGCCTTCACGATAACGACGATAATCACCACGACGGTCACGGCCACGAACGCCACGACGTCGTCCTGGGCCTTTCGGATGTGCCAAGCCCCCTTGCTGATCGTATCTTTCAATGCGGGGTAGAGTATGAGATAGGCGAGCGTGAGAGCACCGATCGATGCGATCAGCACGACGCCGGCACCGATGTCCTTCGCGATCTTCGCCCGGGGATGGTATGCTTCTGAGATCATGTCCACGGTCACCTCGATGGCGGTGTTCAGCATTTCCGTCACGAGAACGAGGACGATCGCCATGCAGAGCAGGATGAACTCGAGCCGGGAGATATTCAAGACAAGGCTGAGAATGAGGGCGGTAAGAGCGGCGAACAGATGATACTGCATGTGCCGCTGGGTCTTGACGGCATAAATAATCCCGTCGATCGCGACGTTGGCCTTTGCGGTCAATGATTTCGGCTTCATGAGAAGAACCTCTCCAGCAGTTCCCGCTCGCGGCGCAGCATCCGGCGGGCCTCACGTTCGCCGAGTTCATGGTCGTAGCCCAGGAGATGGAGCAGGCCATGGACGAGAAGGATTTCGATTTCCCGGCCGACTGCATGTCCCGCTGCCCTGGCCTGCCTTGCGGCGGCGGGAACCGAGATGACGATATCGCCGAGGAAATGCGGCTGAATTTGCCGGTGCTCCCCTTCCCGGAACGAGAAGGACAGAACATCGGTGGCACTGTCTTTGCCCCGGTACCGGCGGTTGAGCGTGCGCATGGCGCGGTCACCGATGAAGAGAACGCTCACTTCAGCGTCAGGAAGGCCGATGCTCCTCAACAGCTTCTCGAGCTTTTTCTCGAGAAACGCCTGCGCCAGCCTTTGCCTCCTCTGATTGTTTCTTATCCCGATGTTCACCGCGCTTTTTCTCTCCCTCGAACTCCATGCCGGGGTAATCGATCCGGTGGTGAAAAATCCCCGTGAGAATCAGATTGAAGCTCCGCGCAATATACCTGAGATCGTTGAGCGTGAGATCGCACCAGCTGAGCTGATCGTCGAGAAATATGCGGTTGATCACGCTGTTCGTCAGTGCCTGGATCCTGGGGGGCGTGGGATCATCGAGGGTCCGCGAGGCCGCTTCCACGTTATCGGCCAGCATCACGATGGCTGCAATCTTCGTTCGGGGTCGCGGACCCGGGTAGCGGTAGTCGCCCTCGGCAACGGCAATGAGCGGCTGGAGCTCCTTTGCCTTTTGATAGAAGTAGGTGATGAGCGATGTGCCGTGATGCTGCTGAATAATATCGACGACCGTGGAAGGCAGCCGGTGTTCGCGTGCGACCTCGACGCCGTCTTTCACGTGTGAGGCAATGATCAGGCTGCTCATGGAAGGCATCAGCCGGTCGTGCTTGTTCTCCGATACGCGCTGGTTCTCGATGAAGTACTCGGGTTTCCGTATCTTGCCCACGTCATGATAATAAGCACCGACCCGGGCCAGGAGCGGGTTCTCACCGATGGATTCTGCGGCGGCCTCCGCAAGATTGCCGATCACGATGCTGTGATGATAGGTCCCCGGACTCTTATAGACCAGTTCCTTCAGCAGTGGCTGGTTCGGCTCCAGCAGTTCCAGCAGTTTGATGTCCGTGGTAATATCGAAAAGCGTTTCGAAGAACGGCAGTGTCACCGACACGACCATGGCGACGATGAGCCCCCCGAGAAATCCGGCGCCCGCATCGTACAGGCCCCGTGATAACAGTTCCCCCCGGTAGAGGTCGATGCCGGTGATTGCGGCGATGTTGATCAGCCCGGTCAGGGCGCCCGCCCTGAGCAGAGCAGTTCTTTTCTTGCAGTGGATCACGCTGAGCGCTGCCACGATACTGCCGAGGAAATAATAGACCGGGATGAACGGGTCGCCCGGGAACAGCAGGCCGATCAGGACGCTCACGACAAAGGAGAATCCCAGCGCGAGATGGAAGTCGAAAAGAAGGCAGACGAGCATAGATCCCGCGGATACGGGCAGGACAAACCCGATCGTGCTGAGGTCGAGAAGAAGTTTGTCGGCAATGTGCGTGAGCAGGGATTTGGTCAACTGGGACAGGATCACGGTAGCGAAAAGGAGAAACGCCAAGAGAAACATCTTTCTCGCGTCCGCGATGAGAGGAGCGCGGTAGCGCTTGATGTCCCGGTAAAAGAGGTAGAAGAGGAGCAGGATAAGCAGCGTAAGGCCAAGATAGGCATAACGCCTGTCTCCGATCCCCTCCCGGCGGGCGATCTCTTCGAGCACCCGGGCGGCCCTTTCCGTGACGCGGTGCCCGGCCTCTACGATGACCTCCCCCTTGACCACCCTGCTTGATACGATCGTCCGGTCGGGACCTTCATACTCGATATCCAGGGAATAAGGAGCGAGGATGTCCCGGCTGGAGATCTCACCCTTCGCGAGGAGCGGAAAGCGCGGGAGCAGAACGAAGGCCAGCAGCAGGGCCGTTACGAGCCCCACTCCCAGATTGAACGCCTTGATCCCGCGAGGAATGCGCGAGGTCAACCCGGTTTTCTCCCAGTCCAGGGTCTGGGTCTTCGGGAAAAGCTTCAAGAGGGCATCATTCTTTTTCATGCTTCCCCTCATACTTCTCGTAGGCTTTGATGATCTTCTGCACGAGCTTGTGGCGTACCACGTCCCGGTTCGTGAAATACACGAACTCGATGCCTTCAATCCCTTCCAGGATGTTCCGGACTTCGACGAGTCCTGAACCCTTCCCGCTCGGAAGGTCGATCTGGGTGATGTCTCCGGTGATGACGGTCTTTGAATTAAAACCCAGTCTCGTGAGGAACATCTTCATCTGATCCGTGGTCGTATTCTGCGCCTCGTCCAGGATGATGAAGGAGTCGTTCAGGGTGCGGCCCCGCATAAAGGCAAGGGGTGCTATCTCGATGTCGCCTCGCTCCACAAGCTTGTTCGCCTTTTCCGTCTCGATCATATCATACAAAGCATCGTGGAGCGGGCGCAAATAGGGGTTGACCTTTTCGTACAGGTCCCCCGGCAGGAAGCCGAGCTTTTCCCCTGCCTCCACGGCAGGCCGGACCAGGATGATCCGGCTCACCTCGCGCCGGAGCAGCGCGGACACGGCCGTGGCCATCGCAAGATAGGTCTTGCCAGTGCCGGCCGGACCGATGGCGAACACGACGTCGTACTGGCGGATGGCCTCAACATATTTACGCTGGGTTTCATTCTTCAGCGCGACGGCACGTTTTCTGCTCGAGACGGGGATCGTTTTTTGAAAGAGGTCCTTGAGTACGGCGGAAGGGTCGGCTGTTGATGCCTGGATAGCAGTGTTCACTTCATCCTTCTGAGTTATAACGCCCTGGGCCAGCATGTCGGCAAGCTGTTTGAGCAACCGTTCGACCCGAGCGACTGACTTTTCCTCGCCCTCGATCTGTATCCTGTTCCCTCTCGCGTTCAGGATCACCCCGTAGTTGTTCTCAATGAGCCTGAGGTTCTTGTCCAAGTCTCCGAAGAGGCTGGGCAAGGTCAGATCGTTTTCTATGGTCACCGTGACCAGTGATTTTTTCATATGCTGCTGAAGCTTCATAGGCTATGCAACTATGCTATCACGGCGAACGGGCAAAGTCAATTTTACTTTTAAAAATCAATCCCTTTTCTTGCCGTGATGCCACTCTCGTAAGGGTGTTTTAAGGAGCGCATCTCCGTTACCAGATCCGCGATTGCTATCAGGTCAGGGTGTGCGTCTCGGCCGGTCAGTACCACATGGAGCCTGGTCGGTTTGCTCCTGATCAGGTCAAGGACATCGCCGATCTCGACCAGCCCCAGGGAAACCGCAGTGTTGATCTCGTCAAGGATGATCAGATCCCATCCGCCGGAATGTATCCGCTGCCTGGCGGCCGCCAGTGCCTCCGCCGCAGCCATCTTGTGGTCGGCCAGGGGCAGCGTGCTCCCGCAGCAGTTGACAAAACCCTTTCCCAACGAGACAAACTCGAATTCGGGCGCCAGCCGCTCGGCTGCCCGTGATTCGCCGGTCGGCGACCCGGACTTGATAAATTGAACGAGCGATACGTACATCCTGTGGCCGCTGGCGCGGAGCGCCATGCCGAGTGCGGCGCTCGTCTTGCCCTTGCCGTCCCCGGTAAAAACGATGACCAGTCCCTTTTCATGGGTCATGTTCGCCTGCTCCCTGATAAACAACGACGGTGCTGCATACGATGCCTGGAAAATGCACGGTGCAGAAATGAATGTTGAATCATAACATTGTCGGTGCGAAAACACAAGCAGCGCGGTCCAGACTACGAGTGTCGGCCATCCCTGCGGAACCAGGCAACGCGTGCTTTACTTTTTGCTCACCCCCAGCGTATAATGCATCCCGATGAAGAATGAGAGATCGCTCCTGCTCTATCTTTTCCTGACCCTCTCAGCATTGCTGATCGGCGGCTCCATTGGCTATGTGATATTCTCGGCCTGGGACCTGCCTGAAGTCCAGACGCTCGAAGAATACCGGCCGAGCATTACCTCCCGGGTCTATTCGGGGAACAACAAACTACTCGCCGAGTTTTTCATCGAAAACCGGACGACCGTCAGCCTGGACAATATACCCGAGGCCCTGATCAAGGCGCTCATCGCCACTGAGGATGCCAGGTTTTACAGCCATCACGGCATTGATTTCCGGGGCATCGCCCGGGCATTCTACCGCAATGTGCGGGCGAAAAAAGTGCTGGAAGGCGGGAGCTCGCTTACCCAGCAACTTGCCAAGGTGCTCTTTCTTACCCCCGAGCGAAGCTATACCAGGAAACTCAAGGAAATGGCTCTCGCCCTCCGGATCGAACAACGTTACACGAAGCCCGAGATCCTGTCCTTTTATCTGAACCAGATATACTTCGGCAGCGGCGCCTACGGCGCCGAGGCCGCCGCGCGCATCTATTTCAACAAACAGGCCAGGGACCTGAACCTCGCCGAGTGCGCTCTCCTGGCAGGCCTTCCCCGCTCCCCCAAGCACTACTCGCCCTTCAAGTCGCCGCAGAGTGCTCGCGCACGGCGGGCCTACGTACTGAACCGCATGGCAGCCATGCAGATCATTACGCAAGAGCAGGCGGAAACCGCGAAACAGGCCCCCCTGCCCGTCCAGCCGGCCCTGCCGTCGAGCTCCGCCTCGTATTTCGTGGAATATGTGCGCCAGAAAGTGGAGGACCGCTTCGGATCGAGCATCCTCTATTCCGGGGGGCTGAACATCTTCACCACGATCAATGACGAGATGCAGGCCTATGCCGAACAGGCCGTCCGCGACGGACTTGATCGGATCGAGGCTCGGCGGCCGAAAAAAAATTCGCCACCCACGCCGCTCCAGGCGGCGGTCATCGTTCTCGAGCCGTCGTCCGGCCATATCCTGGCCATGGTGGGCGGCCGGGATTATTCCCAGAGCCAGTTCAACCGGGCGTGGCAGGCGCTTCGGCAGCCGGGATCGGCCTTCAAGCCGCTCATCTATGCCGCGGCACTGGACAGCGGCTTCAGTGCGGCGGACATCCTGAACGATACTCCACTCACAATAAGAGTGGACCGGAACAAGAACTGGTCCCCCGAAAATTTTACCCGCACGTACCAGGGGCCCGTCACGATCAGGAAGGCGCTGGCCCAGTCGCTGAACGTGCCCACCATACGGCTGCTCGAGAAGATCGGCGTGCAGCAGTCCATTCACTACGCGAGAGAATTCGGCATAAAAAGCCGGCTCAATCCCTATCTGTCTCTCGCGCTCGGAAGTTCGGATGTGACGCTCTTCGAGCTCGCATCGTCCTATGCCGTGTTCGCGAACCATGGAGTACGTCTCGGTCCTGTCTCCATTCAGACGATCGCCGACAGCAGCGGCAGGGTCATCTACGCGAATGACGCCATGCCGTTGCAGGTCATCAGGCCGGAAATCGCCTACCTGATCACGAATCTGCTGAAAGGCGTTATCGAGCGGGGTACGGGATGGAAGGCCGCGGAGATAAACAGGCCGGCGGCGGGCAAGACGGGGACGACCAACGACTACCGCGACGCCTGGTTCATCGGATACACCCCGGACCTGCTTGCGGGCGTATGGGTCGGATATGACGACCACAGGACAATAGGCCCGAAAGAAACGGGCGCGCGGGCGGCCCTGCCGATCTGGCTCGGCTTCATGAAGAGGGCTCTTACGGGCCGGGAGCCCGAGGAATTCCCGGTGCCGGATGGCATCGTATTCAGGGAGATCGACCCCCGGTCAGGTCTCCTGAACACGGCGAACTGCAATCCATCGCTGCGAGAGGCGTTTCTGGCCGGCACCGAACCAAAGC
>DATIZR010000038.1 GCA_035516965.1 Nitrospirota bacterium | reverse complement strand
GTCTCCGCATCGGCCAGCCTTGCCTGGGCCTTGCTGCGGGAATCGATGTACATCTTGGCCATGCTGATGTTTCCCACGATCGCCGTGAGCAGGTTGTTGAAATCGTGGGCAAGGCCGCCGGCGAGCAGGCCGACGGACTGGAGCTTCTCCGCCTTGATGACCTCCTCTTCCATGCGCCGCCTCTCGGTCACGTCCCGGAACACGAGCACGACGCCGACGATCCTGCTGTTCCGGTCCCGGATCGGCGCGGCGCTGTCCTCGATCACGATCCGCGAGCCGTCCCGCCTGATCAGCGCCGTGTGGTTCGCAAGGCCGCAGGGCTGGCCCGTCCCGATGACCTTTTCCGCCGGGTTCCCGCACCGCTCTCCGCTCTGTTCGTTCACGATATGGAAGACCTCGGAGAGTTGCCTGCCTACTGCCTCAGAAGCCGGCCAGCCCGTCTGCTGCTCCGCAACCTTGTTCAGCAGCGTGACGGACCCCTGCGTGTCGGTCACGATGACGCTGTCTCCGATGCTGCGCAGCGTCACGGCCAAACGCTCCTTCTCCTCGGCCAGTTTCTCCTCCCGTTCCTTCAAGGCGCGGCTCATTTCGTTGAATTGAGCGGACAGCTCGCCGATCTCGTCATTCGTGGTTACGGGGACCGCCTCGGGGAACTCGCCCTTCTGGTGCCTTGACGCGGACCGATGGAGGTCCAGGATGGGCCGCAGCACGTATTTTGCCATGAGTGCGTTCAGGAGGAGGACGGCGGCGATTGCCAGCAGAGCGGTCGCGAGCACGTTGAGGAGGATCGCCCGGGCGATCGCTTTTCTGAGCGATTCCGTCGAGACCTGGAGGCGGACGTATCCGACAAACAGATTCGGGACCCTGGCGTCATGAGGGTCGAGGAACACCGGGGCGTAGAGGTCGATCCAGGGGCCCGCGTTCACAGAGAAGTAGCCGTGCTCGTCCTTTTTCGCTGTCTCGAAAAAAGCGATAGCTTCCTGACGGGGGGGCGTATTGAGCTGATCAACGGGGACGGATGCGACGCCGAGCCACAAGGGGGAAAGGACCTGGATCAGGACGACGTCCTTCGCATGGACGATGTCCTCGACCTCTTTGATGAGGTCCAGGTTTTCGGCTGCGAGTCCTTCACTCACCGCCCTGGCAAGGGCCTCGGCCAAAGCAGCTCCGCGAGAGACCACCTGCCGTTCCATGCTTCTTTTCTCAACAGAGATGGTGAGCGCGGTGCTGATCAGGCTCGCGGCAACAACCACCGCAGCGGTAACAGCGGTTACCTTGGTCCTCAGGGAGATCGTCATCTTTTCATGTCAGCCAGCGACGGCATGCCGAAGGATGATATGAGTTTCTGGCCTTTCGGGCTCATCGCGTAATCCACGAACGCTCGGACCTCGGGCCGCGCGTCCTTCCTGATCACGATATACAGGGGCCTTTTGTAGGGATATTTTCCGGAAACGATGTTCTCCCGAGTGGGCGCAACGCCGTTCACCTTCAGCATCTTCACCTTTCGTTTGCGAGCGCTGCCGAAGCCGGTGCTGGCGAAGCATTCGGGCATTGTCTCCACCAGCTGCTCCCAGATGGCCGCGGAGGACGCCTGCATCGTCGAATTTTTCTGGGGCAGGGGCCGTTTCCCGTTCAGCACGTATTTTTCGAGGGCCTCGCCGATGCCGCTGGAACCCTTTGGCGTCGTGATGACCGAGATGAGGCTCAGGTCGGGACCGCCCAGCTGTTTCCAGTTGTCGATCCTGCCTTCATAAATGTCACGGACCTGCTGCGGGGTGATCGAGTTGACGGGGTTGGACAGGTGGACGATGAACACGAGGGCGTCCCAGGAGGCAGTGATGTACTCGAAGTCCTTGGGATCGTCGGGGGCCTTTGACTGGCACGAGGCGGCGAAGTCCATCCTGCCCTCTTTGAGCTCGGTCAGGCCGCGGACGCTTCCGCCGCCGAGGACCAGCACCTTGACGCCCGTCTCACGCTCGTAGGCCTTGGCAAGGTCCGAGAGATAGCCGGGCATGCTTACCGAGCACCCGCTCCCCGTGATCGTGTCCGCGGCAAAGGAGGAGACGGGCATGAGCAGGAAGGAGAAAAAAAGGAGCAGCCACTGCCTGGTCACGATCGCGGTCATCATCCGTTTCCTCCCGGTCACGAGTGCTGGAATAGGCAGTATAGTAGCAGAAAAATACGAATGATTCAATACCGGTGTGACCGGCAGGCGGCAGCGCGCCATCGCCGCCAGGCCTATCCCGGGTGCACCCGGTCCGCAGCGCCGGTTTTGAACCAGGCCATCATGCTCCGGGTCTCGATTGACAGCTGCGACAGGGCGTGGGCCGCCTGCTGGATCTCGTGCGTGGCCTCCGAGGATTGTTCCACGACCCCGGAAATGGTGGTCATGTTCCGGGTGATCTCCTCCGCGGTCGCGGACTGCTCCTCCGTCGCGGCCGCGATCCGCTGCACCATGTCCATCACCTGCATCGAGTCCTTCACGATCGTGTCGAGCGACTGGCTGGCCGAACGGGCGAGTTCCAGGCCCTTTTCGACTTCATCGTTGCCCTTCTTGATCATGACCAGCGAGCGGTCAGCCTCGCTCTGAATGGTGCATATCTTTTGTTCGATGTCCTTGGTGGCGTTCGTGGTCCTGTCGGCGAGCTTCCGCACCTCGTCGGCAACAACGGCAAAGCCCCTGCCCTGTTCGCCGGCCCGCGCCGCCTCGATCGCCGCGTTCAACGCCAGCAGGTTAGTCTGGTCCGCGATGGTGTGGATCAGGCTGACGATCTCGCCGATCTGACCGGAACTCCTGCTGAGGGCCTCGATGGTCTGCGACGCCTCCCTGACCGTGTCCGTGAGCGATGCGAGCCGTTCGGCCGTCAGCTCAACGATCTCCTTGCCGCCGGCCGCGGCCCGGGAGGAGTTTTTTGCAGCATCGGCCGCCTGGGCGGCGTTCTGCGCCACGTCGGTCACGGTCTGGGACATCTGGTTCGTGGCAGCCGTCACCTCTTTTGCCTGGCTTGCCTGCTGGGCCGCGCCGCGGCTCAGGTTCTCGGCAGTGGCCGAGAGCTTCTCGGAAGAGGCGGAAAGGTCCGTGATGCTCAGCTTGAGGCGGCCGACGGTGTCCCCCACCTTAGCCACCATGGTCGCAAAACTCTCCATCATAACGCCGATCTCGTCACTGCCGCGGCCGCGGTGCGCGCCGTTCGACGTGAAGTCGCCCTGCGCCATGTGACGGGACCGGTCGGATACGAGCACGACGGGAGCGACAATGGTTCTCGAGAAGAACAGGGCCAGAGCGCAGAAAAAGAGGATAAAGAGAATGCTCCCGACGATGTACGCCCCCTGGACGAGGTTCGATTCCCGCTTGATCTTCGCGACCATGCCCGGCACATCGGCCCGGACATGGTCGACGGCCTTCTTGGTCTCGGTGGCAAATATCGTGTAGCGCTCGGCCTGGATGCCCAGCGCCAGCGCCATGGCCTCCTTGATCCTTCCGGCCATGACCGCGGGGATCAGGTCCTGGTCACGGGTGGCCCTGAACGCGGTCCACGCCTCGCGCGCCGTCTTGATGTTCGCCGCGGCTTCGGGCTGGCCGGCGGTCGCCACCCGGCCTTCTATCACGTCGAATAGCTCCTCGATGCGGGAGGAAAGTTCGTTGATCTCCTCGCGCAGCGACTGCCGCCGGTCATTGCCGTCCTCGATGATCAGGTTCAGCAGTGCCGCCCGGACGAAGGAGAGATTCGTCCGCAGCTTGGCGATGTTGTCGGCGATCAGCATGTTCAGCTCGATCTCTCCGTAGGCCTTTCCCCCGACCTGCACCCGGGAAAAGGACACCAGCCCGACCGTAACGCCGAACAGGATTGCCACGATCGAGATGCCGAAGACCAGGTACAGTTTCTTCTTGAGCGGCAGGTTATAGATTATGTCTTTTATCATGATGTTACCCGCTTCCTCTACCTGCGGTGGAACTACGTGGCGGAGAGACACTCATTTCTCATGTCTCCAAAGCAGCCGGTTATCCGCGATGAGTAGGTTTTCATGCCTTATGAGCTCCTTCTGCCGACTACGCCACCTTGTTCCCGCCGAACACGGCGGTGTGCTCCGCCTCATCGAGCAACCGGTCCATATCGAGCAGGATCACCAGCCCTTCGTCCAGCTTTGCGATACCCGCGATGAACTCCCTGCTCACGCTTGACGAGACCGGCGGCGGCGGCTCGACCACGTCCCGGAGTATCCGGAGAACATCCGAGACCGAATCGACGATGATGCCCATGATCACGCCCCGGATGTCCATGATAACGATCTTGGACGCCCCGTTGGCGCCGGCTTCCGCAAAGCCGAATTTCCTGCCGAGATTCAGCACGGGAATGACCTTGCCCCGAAGATTGATGGCGCCCTCGAGAAACGGCGGGGCGTTGGGGATCGTGGTGATCTCCTTCATGTTGTTGATCTCCTGCACCTTCAGGATATCAACGGCATACTTCTGCTTGTTCAGCTTGAAGGTTACCAGCTGAAGCATTTCTGCGTGTACTGCTGTCGTCTGCATTGACACACCTCCTGTATCCGGAACCGGGCAGGTCACGGTTTTATCGAGTCTCTCATGTTCATTTCTATGCGTCCCCGCCAGCGGATTGCACGATCCGTCTGTTCAGGTAGGGACCGTATTTTCTGTCAACGCCCTGAATGTGCGAAACGAGCCAGTTCTTTAGAAATTCCATGAATTCCACGGCAGCGGTCCCCCTGCCTTCCTGCATCCTGTGCACGTATTCGAGCACCTTGTTCGTGAGCGCGACGTGCTTCGCCTTGTGGTCGACGTAGCCCGGGTACCTGTGCTTCTGCATCAGGGCCTCCTCGTTTGAAAAATGCTGCGTTGTATAATCCACGAGGCGGGGGAGAATGGTATCGACTGCCTCTCTGCCCCGGCCCGACTTCAAAGCATCGTACATGTCGTTGATGATGCCGATCAGTATCTTGTGCTGCTCGTCGAGCTCGGGGACCTTCACACTGAGCGTGCTGCTCCAGGGGATCAATCTGTTCGAGAAGCCGCCGGGCGATGGCACCGCCGGTGGGGGAGCCGCACCGCGCGCAGGTTCTGCGTTTGCCGCGGAGATGGCCGGGGAGAAGGAGTGAGAAGAGGCTTGCTCCGGCTGCGGAGCCGGGGATGCGCCTATTTTGAACCAGGAAGCCTCATCCTTCAGATTTGACGCGAGCCGTGCAAGGTCTGATGCGGAAACCTTGATCTCTTCCGTGGCAGTGGCCGATCGTTTGATGATGTCCGAAATGTGTTCCATGCTCCTCGTCACCTGCTCGGTGGCGGCAGACTGCTCTTCCGTGGCAACCGCGATCTGACGAACCATGTCCATGGCGTTCTGGGAAGCGCCCACAATGGTGTCGAGGGAAGAACTTGCCTGCCTGGCAAGTGCAACGCCCTTGTCCGCCTCGTCGCTGCCCCGCTTCATGGCATCCACCGATTCCGATGCCGCCTGCTGGATCGCCTCGATCCGCTGGGCAATGTCCTTCGTGGCCTGGCCGGTCCGCTCGGCAAGCTTCCTGACCTCATCGGCGACCACGGCGAAGCCCCGGCCCTGCTCGCCCGCCCGGGCAGCCTCGATGGCGGCGTTCAGGGCCAGAAGGTTCGTCTGGTCGGCAATCCCGTTAATCACGGCCACGATCTCACCGATCTGGGCCGAGCTCTTGCCCAACTCCTCGATGGTGCCCGCCGCGGCCTGGACGGTTTGGGCAATGCGGATCATGTCCTCGGCTGCGGAGTCCACGATCTGCTTGCCTTTCGTAGCCGTATCCGAAGCGCTCTTGCTTGCGTCCGCAGCCTCGGTGGCGTTCCTGGCCATGTCCATGATGGTCTGGGACACCTCGGTCATGGCCGTCACGACCTGATCGCTCTGAGACGACAGTTCCTGGGCGCCTTTGTTCATGTCGTCCGATGTGGCCGACAGCTCTTCGGAACTGGACGCGAGAGAGGCGGTCGCCGTGGATATGTGAGAAGCCGTCCGGCGCAGGTTCGTGATCGTGGTGCTCAGGCTGCGGTCGATTTCCCCGAATTCATCCTGCCGGTCTACACTGAGCGACATCGAAATGTCTCCGGACGCCATTTTGTCGATCACTTCGACCTCTTGGATCACCATTCTCATCAGATCGTGACGAACGAACCGGTTCAGCCCCCCTACCATTGCGGCAAAAACAATAAACAGGACGGCGAACCATTTCGCCCGCGTCCAGAAGGCGGAGTCCACGTCGTCGATATAGAGGCCTGACCCGAGGACCCAGCCCCAGGGTGCAAAGCCCTTGACAAAAGATATTTTTGGAACAGGCCTGTCAAAATTCGGTTTAGGCCAGAGGTAGTCAACATAGCCTTCGGAATGCTCCTTGACAACCCGGACGAACTCCAGGAACAGCTTCTTTCCCTGCGGGTCCTTTACGCCGGACAGATCCTGTCCGTTCATCTCGTATTTCACCGGGTGCATGAGCATCACGGGCCGCATGTCGTTGATCCAGAAGTACTCGTTTCCTCCGTAGCTTAGGGTCCTGACCGCGTCGATTGCCTGCCCCTGGGCCTCCGCCCGCGACAATTTGCCTTCGCTTTCCAGTGTCTCGTAGTGCTGGATCGTGCCGTACGCGGTTTCGACGACCTGTTTGATCAGTTGGCGTCTGTCCTCGAGCATGCTGCCCCGCAGCATGAGGAGAAGCGCAATAGTGACGGCTGCCAGGCCGATGAGAGATGCAAGGGAAATGAAGAGCAGCTTATGCCTGATCAATATGCGATGATGTTTTATCATATTCTCTGTCTCCTCGGGAGAGTGCAGGCGGTCCCAGTGTGAGGCTGCTTTGCGAAAGCCTTCCCTTATGCCCTAAAGAACGCGGTCATTTCCTTGAGTCCGGTGGCGAGCTTGGCGAGCTCGGCGGACGAGCCCTTGATCTGCGACGTCGAGGCCGAGGACTGCCGGGCGATGCCCGAGATGGACTCCATGTTCTGCGTCACCTGCTCCGTGGCGGCGGACTGCTCCTCCGTGGCCGCGGCGATCCGCTGCACCATGTCCATGGCA
>DATIZR010000037.1 GCA_035516965.1 Nitrospirota bacterium | reverse complement strand
GTATTCTTCAACAACTTGACGCTTGAACTCGGAACTGAACGACCTCTGTTTCTTCATGACAAGATCCTTTCTGCCCGTTCCAGGCCATGGATCCTGTCCGGTACTCTACCATATTTGTCCAAACGGTGGGGGTCAGTTCATTTTGGGTATACAATACTTGCATTTGTATTTTTAATATTTCTTATTGTTTTTTTAAAAGACACTAAAGACATTCTTTTTAACATCATTAATACCCTCGTTGCTTTAGCTGGAGCATTTGGTGGGGGTTACGGTCTTAAATCTTACTTAGAGAGAAAAAGGTAAATTGTTAATCTTCTAATAACAACGGTAAGGTTTCTTCTTTTTTAGGGAACGCCCTCTGTATCATTCTATAAAATTGATCCCATGTAGCTGCGGCCCTCATAAATCCCATTACAGCATGTAGATGTTGCGCGAGTGCTGGATGCCCTATATCTTCTGTCAACCATTGCTGATGTTTTGTTGGTCTATTGCCCTTATCGTCTTTAGGATTTAGCCTTTTTAGTTCCTTTAAAAGTCCCGGCGCTAATCTTTCATAAACTAAATCATTTGTATATGTACCAACAACGCTGGGCCTATTTACTTTCATGCCTTTCCACTCCCATCCTTTTAATTTGAATATCAACATATAAAACTCATCAGGGAATCTCTTTGCCCAAGCTGCAAATTCTTTAAGAAGATATTTATCGAGGATTTTCTGTAAAGCTTCTCGATCTCGAATTTCTTGATAACCCGTTGCTTCGTCTACGAGAGCAATTATTCCTACTTTGGCAAATGCTCTCGTGAGTATTTCACATTGTCTTGCTACTAGCTCTTGAGTTTTTGATAACAGCCCATTATCCCTTGCTTCCAATATTGCATTGCAAATATCTGCCAGTATCGTAGCTTCATATCCTGTAGCAAGCTTTCCACCCCTGCCTGGTCTTATAAATCTAATCGGATTAGATAGCGCCATGGCTAACTCATTATTAATATATGGCTTTAGGTTGTTACTTCCTAAAAAACGCTTCAATAATGCACCATGGCCTTGACCTAATTCAAGAGCCTCTTGCATGCCCCGTCCAGATAGAACTCTTGTCCCATCTTCAAGCACATAACATGGTATTTCAAGCCCTACAATTTTCAGGGGCCTATCAGGCGATCCCCAAACGGCTCTGAGGGTTTTTTCTGTCATATCCTCACCTCCAACGCTCTATTCAAGGTCATGTCAAAGACGTTTTCATTTTTTCGATTGTTATAGCGATAGCAGAACTCATCAATATATTTTGGAAGATGGTGTAAACTGACTTTATGATATTGTCCTACGATTCCACGTTTCAAGAGCGCCCAGAAGCTTTCAATGGTGTTTGTGTGAATATCGCCATCAACATACCATTGCTGATGATTAATAGTTCTATGGTCAATGAAGCTTGACATGCGAAGATAGCCTTTATATTCGTCAGTCATAAGAATGGTGTTTGTTACGTTGACATTTCTCCGAACAAGAGCAGAAAGCTTAGTGGCATTAAGATCGTGTTTTTTCGAAACACTAGCTCTTACTTTGCCACCGCGCTCAGCCATACCAACAACTGGGATCTTCTTTGTCCCGCGTCCACGTTTGTTTGGAGCACCATCGTCATTGTTACCCTTGCGAGGTTTGCCACCGATATATGTTTCATCCATTTCGACAATGCCCTGTAACAGAGTTTGATCTTGAAATTGAGTCATAGCTTTGCGAATCCGCATGGCCATATACCAAGCAGTATTTCGATTAACTTCTAAGTCACGAGCGAGTTGGCGAGAGGAAAGCCCCTTTTTAGCGTTTAAGATGATAGAGATTGCAAGAAACCACTTTTGAAGATCGACCTTAGTTTTTTGGAAAATCGTCCCGACTGTAACACTGAAAGAGGTTTTACAGTTATTACAATGATGCCGAAGTTCTTTTGGCATTGCGGTTGTTCTAGTGCTTGCGCAATAAGGGCAAACAGGTGTACTATTCCAACGGGCTTTTTCAAGATGTTTAAGGCAGGATTCGGGAGTAGGAAACTTGCGGTAAACTTCGATGATATTCATATGTCCTCCAAAGTCAACTACCTTTACTGAGGACAATTATAGCAGGTCATACGAGGATGTCAAGACAAATCTAACTACCGTTAACTAGGACATTCCGTATCACATTATAGAATTTAGGCCGGATTTAGGTTAACATATACATTAGGAGAGAGATCTGGTCTTTGGCGAAAAATGAATGGGGCAAAAAACCATGAGAAGATTGTTCCTTATGGCGCCTTTGGCATTGAGCGTCTTTGTTTCAATGCCTGCAGGTATCCATGCGCAATCCGGGCAAGCGGCAGGAGAACAAGCTCCGATTGCTCAGCCTTTGGTCAGGGAAGGAGACTTGGCAGTCAAGCTTGCTGATGCGCTTAAACTGGGAACGGCTACCAGCGAGGCTGAAGCAGAAAGCCTGCTCGGGAATGCCGGCATCACGCCACGGAACGGGTGGATTGCCGATTACCCGGTTACGCCTGATATTATCGGAGAGTTGACGCAGTCAATAAGCGTCGCGGCTGAGTTTAACAATTTGAAAATGGGGAAAGGTGAAGCCTTGCTGGCACTCCAGAATGTTACGGCCGGGGCTAACTTAGCTGTCAGGGGAGGTACTCCCGGACAGACGGCCCAGCAAGGTCCAGGTAATATCGCTGCTCCTGATAATACCGTGATAAACAACTATTACTACGACCAGGGCCCGCCGGCTGTGACCTACTACCCCCCTCCTCCTGATTATTTTTACTTATACACCTGGGTCCCGTACCCCTTCTGGGGGTGGAATATATGGTTTCCCGGGTTCTACATCTTGTCTGATTTCCACAGGGTCGTCCATGTCCATGGCAGGGTGGAAGTTATATCCAATCACTTCGTTGATCACCGCACGAACAGGATCGTTCGAATTGACCCCGTGAGGAGATACAATGGACGGACCTTTGCAGGCATAGGCGCGCCGCACGATGATAAACGTTTTATCTCACCCGGTCGTCGAGGAGGGGCTGAAACAATATTTAGAGGTTCCCATGAACGGGCAATGACAGAGGGAAGGAAAATGCCTCCGTCGCATTCACGTGGAAGTAAGGAGGGCCATCATTCCCAGGGAGGCAATAAAACTTCGTCTGGGCAGAGAAGAGAACACCAGTAGCGTCGCCTGCTATCTGTAGACTTTCAAATTAAAACGAAGGCTAACGGGCAAAGTAGTGCCGGGTGTGAGTCTGATTTGTCGGCCTAAAGTATTGCTCCCTTAAACCATTTATCATCAGCGATGTCTTATAATATAAGGGAGAGCTATTCTGCCGGCGATCACGAAGGAGAATCGAACATGAAAAAGATAATTTATCTTTTCGTGGCCATCACTTTAATCCTGCTTGCAGGTGTCCTGCCTGTGTATGCACATGGAGGGGGCTACTACGGGGGAGGCTATTATCATGGAGGAGGCCATGGCCATGTAAGCGGTGGAATCTGGATCGGAGGTCCGTGGTGGGGTCCCTATCCGTACTATTATCCATATTATTATCCTTATCCGAATTATTACTACTCGGATCCTCCCGTTGTCATGCAGCAGCAATATCCCGCATATGAACAAGAGGCGCCCCAGGTACAGCAGCAACCGTATTACTGGTATTTCTGTCCGGATACCAAGACCTATTATCCCTACGTGAAACAATGTCCCGGCGGCTGGCTGAAGGTTGTTCCGCCTTCAAATCCGCCTAAGGGCAAGGAGTGAAGGAGCCGTGACGACAGGCAAACGAAATATCCTGATGTCTTTCGTCCTGCTGGCAGTGGCGGGATGCGCCACCGTTCCGGCCGGCCCCAGCGTAATGGTGATGCCGCCCTACGGCAAGCCTTTTGATCTGTTTCAGTCGGAGGACGTCATGTGCAGGCAATGGGCGCGTCAGCAGATCGGGCTGTCTCCCCAGGAGGCGGTCAATAAAAGCACGGCCACAGGGGCCGCGATCGGAACCGCTGTGGGAGCAGGCATCGGAGCGACCCTTGGAGCGGCTTCAGGTAACGCAGGCTCCGGTGCGGCGTTCGGCGCGGCAACCGGGCTTCTCATCGGCACGGCCACTGGCGCCGACGCGGGCCGGTATCATGGATATGAGGCGCAGCGCCGGTATGATATTGCCTATGTGCAGTGCATGTACGCCAACGGGAATATAATCCCGGGAATGAGACGATCTTATTACGGCGTTCAGAGGACGCTGCCGCCACCTCCGCCCCCGACGGGCATGGAATCGTCGCAGCCCGATGTCTCATCGCCGTATCTTGCACCACCTCCGCCTCCCCCTCCGGCACAGTAGTTGAGGACGAGAAGCAAACGGGAAAAGATATTCGCAAGCAAGGCAGGCTGGTGGTCATTATCGAGGGGCTGGATAATCGGGCGATTGAGAATACGTTGCGGGGAGTTTGTGAGAAGATAAGCGGAACGATGATTTGACACGACGCGTAGCGGCCCGGCGTGGATATTCAATGTCCGGATTCATTCTACAGGACAATATAAACCTCCTCTTGAATATTCAACCTTTACATCTGTCAGAATTCGATCCTGAAGTCGATAAAATGTAAACTTGATTTGCATAAGTAAGTCCGCCGTTAATTGTCATGCCCCCAGTTTTGTAAATATAACCTGCTTGATTCCCAGTTATATCTCGCCGATGATTTCTTTTTCCCATTTTTGATGGTATTCAATTCTTCTAATGAGAATATTGCCTTGCTTAAAATTTACTGCATCCGCGGATGATGTGAAATTTTTATACAGAAAGATAGGCAAAGTATCATCTTTTTTTATTCGAAATGTGTGTGCATTTTATTTCTTCCATTATTGAGGCCAGCAAAATAGATGGTTAATTGCCTAATTACAAATGATTTGTTTCAGAGAACCGTCCTTGACCCAATAAGGGTCTGTTCGGTCTGAGAATTTTATTTTCAGCGTCTTGAATTCAAAAGATCTTTCCAAAACCTGGACCTTGATATCCCCTTTCAACCTCAGTACGCTCCCCTTATCCAGAAGACCGGCAAGTTTATCATTGTCTCCGCCTTCTTCATATTTTGTAGCTTCATTCAAGATCTGCGGGGTAGAAGCGGCCAGGGGACCTTCTTTCGTAAGGTAAAACTCGTCGACTTGGCATGCCTGTGCGGATTGATGTACCGACATCAGCTGCAGGCCAAAAATGAGAAAAGCAAAGGTCGTCACTGCTGTTCTATTCATTATTCTCCTCCATATATAACGATGGGTCGCCGGTTCGAAGAGGCATCATCCGTTTTCATTGATGCCGTATTTCTTGAGTTTGAGGTAGAGCGTCTTCCGGTCGATGCCGAGGAGCTGGCTCGCCTTGGACTGGTTGCCGTTGCTTTCCTTCAGCACCCGGAGGATGTACTCTTTTTCCATCTGTTCGAGCGAGGGGCTTACGGACAAGTCGGCGGCCGGGGAGTAGGAGGAGATCGAAAGGTCCTGTGCCCCGATCGTGCCGTTGTCGCAGACGATCACGGCGCGCTCCACCACGTTCTCGAGCTCGCGCACGTTGCCGGGCCAGCGGTACAGGGTGAGCAGCTCCAGCGCTTCCGGGGTGAACTCCCGGACCGGCTTCGCAAGCTTTTTCGCAAATTTCTCCAAAAAATGGCGGGCCAGGACGTCGATATCCTCTTTCCGTTCGCGCAGCGGCGGGATCTTGATGTTGATGACGTTCAGGCGGTAGAACAGGTCCTCGCGGAAAGCGCCTGACTTGATGCCTGCCAGCAGGTCCTTGTTCGTCGCGGCGATCACGCGCACATCTACATGGAGCGCCTTGTTCCCGCCCACGCGCCGGAACTCGCCGGAGTCGAGGAAACGGAGGAGCTTCGCCTGGAGCCCGATCGGCATTTCGCCGATCTCGTCCAGGAACAGGGTGCCCTTGTCCGCGACCTCGACGAGGCCGTGCTTCATCTGGTAGGCGCTCGTGAAGGCGCCCTTCTCGTGGCCGAAGATCTCCGACTCGATCAGGTTCTCGGACAGGGCCGCGCAGTTCAGCGCGATGAACGGGGAGTCCCTGCGTTTGCTGGAATGCCAGACCGTGTTCGCGACCAGCTCCTTGCCGGTACCGCTCTCGCCCTGGATGAAGACCGGCGAATCCGTGGGCGCCACCTTCTGGATGAGCGCGCGGACCTCCTGGAGCTGCCTGCTCCTGCCGATGAAATCGAACGCCGATTCCTGCCTGACGAGCTCCTGTTCCAGCAGTTTGCTCTTGACGGAGAGCCTGCTGTACTCGCAGGCGCGGTCGACCACGATCACGAGCTCATCGAACTTGTAGGGCTTGGTGAGGTAGTCGTAGGCGCCGTTCTTCATGGCTTCCACGGCCGTCTCCACCGTCGCCTTGCCGGTGAGGACGATGATGGGGGGCGAGGAGGGGTCCTCTTTCAGCTTTTTCATGAGCGAGATCCCGTCCACGCCGGGCATCACCACGTCGAGCAGGATCACGTCGAAGACCTGGTCGCGCAGGAGCTGCTGGGCCTCGCCGCCGTCGGGCGCGGTCTCCACGTTGTACCCCTTGCGGGTAAGTTCTTTTTTCAGGAGCCGTCTGAACGGCTCTTCATCGTCAACAACGAGGATATTGATCATAGCGTTTTATTCAACAAGTCTCACGCGGAGACGCGGAGAAAGAGTTGACAGCATACCGTCCTTGGTAAAAACCTTAAACCAGTATCATGGTCTTCTAGAGACCGTAGGGGCAACCCTTGTAGTTACCCTTTTCAGGGTGCTGGATGCCCCCGCCCGTATCACGCGATCGCCGGCAGCGTAATGATGAACGTCGTTCCCCTGCCAGGCTCGCTCTTGACATCGATCGTGCCGCCATGCTCTTCCACGATGCGGTGGCAGATGGTGAGGCCCAGGCCGGTGCCCTCGCCCACGGGTTTCGTCGTGAAGAAGGGGTCGAAGATCTTGTCGATGAGGTCCGGGGGGATGCCGTCTCCCGTGTCGCTGACGGAGAGCGTTATTCTGCCGGGCCCGGTATCGAAGGGGCGGTCCTGCCGGGGATCGTCCGCGCCGGTCCTGATGAAGATGCTGCCGCCCTCGGGTGTAAAGTAAATGGCGTTCAGCAGAAGGTTCATCAGGAGCTGCCTCAGACTCCCGGCGTCGGCAAGGATCTTCGGGAGGTCCCGGTTCAGGTCGAGCTCGAGTGAGTGCTTGAGCCGAGCTGTGCGGTGTTTCAGCAGCAGGAGCACCTCCTTGATGAGCTCGTTGATGTCGATCTCGCGGTACGTTCCGCCCGACGGCCGGGCGAACTCCAGCAGGCTTTTCAGGATCGTCTTGCAGCGGAAGATCTCGTTATGGATCGTTTTGAGATAATCGGGAAAATCTTCGAACTCCCTGAGGCCGGTGAGCGCCGCGTCCTGCGACCGGTCGAGGAGCGCCTCGGAATAGCCCGCAATGATGCCGAGCGGATTGTTGATCTCGTGGGCAATGCCGGCGACGAGCGTGCCGAGGGAGGCGAGCTTGTCGGAACGGATGAGCTGCTGTTCGAGCCGCTTCTGGGCGGTCATGTCCTTCAGATAGTGGACGATCGCATAGAGCCTGCCCTCTTCGTCGACCAGCGGATAGGCCCAGAAATGGAAAATGCTGCCACCGAAGCTTTTCAGCTCCTGGAAGGCCGGACGCTTCGAGGAAAGGGTGTCCTTGCAGAGGCAGCAGTCGGTCGCTACGATGCCGATCTTTTCAAGCAGTCCCGTGCAGAGCTTCTGCGTGATCTCGGCCTTAGAAAAGCCCGTCCGCGTGAGCAGGGTCTTGTTCGCGCGGATCACCTTCTGGCGGCCGTCCTCGATCCAGACCATGTCCGTGATCGCGTCGAAGGTGCTCTCCCACTCCTTTTTTTCCTTCGAGATCTCCTCGAACAGGAGCGCGTTCTCCAGAGCGACGGCGATGTGCTTGGCAACAGGCAGCAGGATCTCCAGGTCCTTCTCGGAGTACTGTGACGGCAGCTCGCTGTCGAAATTGAACACGCCGAGCATGCGGTCGTGGAACAGGGGAATGCTGATCGTCGAGCGGATGCCTTCGCGCGCCAGCTTCCGGTCCAGGGGAAACGCGGTCTCGCCCAGGTCGTAGCTGATCCAGGGCTTGTTGTTCCGAACGACCCATCCCGCGCTCGTTCCCTCGATCGGCGCCCTGACGCCCTTCTTCATCGCCGTCTTCATGCCCGTGTCCAGGGCGAAGATCAGCAGGTTGTCGGTCTTTTCATCATAGAGCAGGAGGCTCGCCCTGCTGTAGTGGATGATTTTCCTGAGCTCGGAAACGACCATGCGGAAGATCGTCCCGATGCTGAGGCTCGAATTGATGATGCTGCTCAACTCGTTGATCAGGTCGCCCTGTGTTCCCGTGTCCTGCCGCGCGGGGGGAGCGTCAATCTGCCCTGCCCGATGACCCGCCCCGTCCCGGACAATGACAGTCATCCTGTCCGGACGATTATTGCTCTTCGGAACGATCGCGACGCGGCAGGCGAGCGGCCCGCTGTTCTTCCGGAAGCAGAATGAGCGCACCGATGCGGAGGAGCCGTCGCCGGGGTCAGACTCCCCGGGAGATACTACTAAAAGATTGAGGGGAAGCTGGTCAATGGACACGAACCGGTCGAGGGACTGTCCGATGACGGCTGACCGTTCGCATTCAAAGAAACCCGGGACCGCGTCATTGCACGAAAGGATGGTCCAGTGCCGGTCGACGAGGAAGGCGGGCATGCCCAGGACATCGAGAGTTCTGAGCAGTTCGGAGCTTTCCCTGTCGATGGTGATCTTCATGCCGGAATACTATCACACCGCGCACCCTATCGGCAACAGGGAAAGGATGAATCTGGCTCTTCTGCCCGGTTGTCTCTAGCTGCAACTTGAAACCGGCGGTGATGCTCGGAGTTGACTCCGATGGCAGTGCAGACTATTATGGAACCAGGCGCGGATTCGGGGGCAGGAGGGGGATGACAATGAAGGTCAGGATTGGACATCTTTCCACGTTCTACCACACGGCTATCCTTCTGATGGCCGATGGCGGGACCGAGAAGCGGCTCGACGCCCGGATAGAGTGGCGGCTCATGGGCACCGGTCCCGCAATCGTGCAGGCCTTCCGGCAGGGTGAGCTCGATCTCGCGTACATCGGCCTTCCCCCGGCGATCATCGGCATCGATCAGGGAGTCAACATCGTGTGCGTGGCCGGCGGTCATATGGAAGGCACGGCCATGGCCGGAAAGCGTCAATGGCGGGGACTTCCCGAAGAGGGGGACTTGGGTTCGGTCCTGAGCCAGTTCCGGGGCCGCGTGATCGGCGTGCCGGGCAGGGGCTCGATCCATGACGTGATCCTGAAAGACTGCATCGAAAAGCAGGGCCTGGAGCGCGAGATCGAGGTCAGGAATTTTGCCTGGGCTGACCTGGTGACGGAGGCCGTGGTAAAGGATGAGGTCAGTGCCGCCGTCGGCACGCCGGCGCTGGCCGCGGCAATCAGGAGGTTCGCTGACGGCAGGGTGCTCATCCCGCCGTCGAAGCTCTGGCCGGACAATCCCAGCTACGGCATCGCAGTGGACAGGAACTTCCTAGAGAAATATCCTGGCGTGGTGGAGCGAATTCTCGGGCTGCATGAAGAGGCAACGGCCTTTATCAGGAATCAGCCCTCGGAAGCTGCGCGAGCCATTGCGGACTTCGTTGGGATCGTCGACCAAGAGCTTGTCCTGGATGCGATCGGCATCTCACCGCGATACTGCGCGCAGCTGACGGAAGCTTATATCGCGTCAACGATGAAGTTCGTGCCCGTCCTTCGCAGGCTGGGATACATCAGGTCGGAGATCGCAGAGGACAGGATCTTTGATCGCGGGATGATAGACAGAATCCATCCGGGAAAGGACCATTATGGGGAGGGAATCAGGTTGTGATGAAGGACAATTTTCCGGAAAACGCAACGGCTATAGCCCTAGGTCGCGAAGAGGACCGATTCAATATTGATTGTAAAGCTGTGCGTCCTATGCTTTACGATCAAGGTCGAATTTGCTGAAGCCGCGATAATCCTTTCTCTTGTGATGAAGCGGCACTGGAGTGTGCGAGGCCCGGTTGAGGCTGGGGCCGGTCAAGTCTTTTTCTCGACGGTCCTGCCCCCTGATTCTTTCCAGGCGGCGATGCCGCCCTCAATGAATCGTGCAGGAATCTTTTTCTCGAGCAGCTGGTCCAGGACCTTGTTGCTCACCGAACCTCCGCGGGCGCAGTAGATGACGACGTCCCTGCCGGGAGGCAGCTCGCTGCTCCAGGAGGCCGCGTTATCAGGGTCCCGCCACAGGGCGCCGGGAAGTGCGGCCGGGTCCGCGTCGCGGTCTGTTTTCCTTCTCACGTCGAGGAGAACAAGATCCTTCTCCGTGTCGAGCAGTTCCTTAAGCTCCTGGGCGCTGATGGTCCTGTCCATGCCGGCCTCCCGATCAACCGCCCGATTTGTAATCCACGACAGCGCGGCTCTCCCTGACCTTTGCGACGAAAGCGGCGATCCTCAGGTGGTCGGGATGCTTCTGGTAGATGTCAAGGTCCTGTTCGGTCGCGAACTCGGAATACAGCGCAACGTCGTGGGCCGCGTCGGAGGGGATGAGATTCAGTCCTACCTCGATGTGTTTGATCTGCGGGATCTTTGCCTTCAGCGCCTCGAGTTCGCGCTTCATGAATGCCGCGTTCTGATCCTTTGTCGCGCCTTCAGCCTCAGGTTTCAGTTTCCACAATACAATGTGCTTGATCATTGTTGCCTCTCGGCATGGTATTTTGCAGTTGCCCCGCCGGGCGTTTGACGGTATTATAGCACCACGCAGCGCGGCCGGGTAGCCCGAATCCCGGTCCTGCTGGTTACACCCTGATTACACCTTGGTGAGCGCTTTTGATGGTGAAACGACTATTTCTGCTGGTCCTCTGCCTGCTGCTCATTCAAGCCTGCGCGCCGAAAAAGCCTGCTGTTGCTCCGTCGAAAGCGTCGCAAAGGCCCTATACCGTGTACGGCCAGCGGTATGAGCCGCTGCAGACCCACGAGGGGTTCGTTCAGACGGGCGTGGCGAGCTGGTACGGCGCCGATTTTCACGGCAAGAACACGAGCAGCGGCGAAAAATACGACATGCACGCCATGACAGCGGCGCACAAGACGCTTCCGCTCGGGGTGTACGTGAAGGTGCGGAACCAGGACACCGGGAAGGAAGCCGTGGTGCGCGTGAACGACCGGGGCCCGTTCGTCAAGGGCAGGATCATCGACCTGTCCTATGCCGCGGCAAAAACGCTGGGCATTGACATCGCGGGTACCGCACCGGTGCGGATCGAGGCGCTCGGCTACCGGCTGGAAGGCAAGACGGGCTACCGGGAAGCGCCAAGCTATGATACGGGAAATTACACGGTCCAGATCGGCTCGTTCAAGGAGTTCACGAATGCACGCAGGCTGGCTGATGATATGAAGAACCGCTCCGGATTTACCGATGTTCACCTGACGAACGTGTATGGCGAGCTGTTCTATCGCGTCTATGCGGGCAAGTACCCGTCGCTGAAGGCCGCGGAGGCAGCGGAAAAGAACTTCACGGAACACGGGTATGCGGGGAGCTTTGTGGTATCTCTCGATTGATATCGGCGTGAATCGTGCGGCAAGAGCAAGGGCGCTCTCGTGATCTGAGAGCGCTCTTTTTCGTGTCTTCCATGCTACGGCCCTGATTCCACGAGACTGATAAAAGAAAGACCGCCACTAGTGGTGTTTGAAGTGACCTTGAAGTACAGCGAGGCCCCTGCAGCGGTCAGGGTGCAGTCTTCCGGTGTTGTGCCGGCAAAGGAAGTATTGTCGATCGAGCATACCGCCAAAGTCGTGAATGTCGCATCGTTGTCATAGACCGAGAGATCGGCGTTGTTTGTCAGTCCGTTGATACTTACCGTATACCGCGAGTTTGGGGTAAGACCATGAACGACATAATAGCTTGATCCTGTCGGGCCTGAAGCAACCTGTCCGATCACCTGAGCGTCTATGGCCAGGGCCACGGGCGCGGCCGGCGTGCCCTCATTGACCGGAACGGGAATGGCCGGGGCCGGCGTTCCGAGGGCGGTATAAGAAACGCTCGGTGACGTGCTGAATATCCCGTCAATGATGAAATTCAGCGTCGAGCCGGACGCGGTCAGCGTACAGTCCTCCGGTGTGGTTCCCGTGAATTGCGTGTTGTTGATAGCGCAGATCGCTTTCGAGGTTAACAAGGCGTCGTTGAAGACATACATATCCGCGTCATTGGTGAGCGCGGTCATGCCGACCGTGTAGACAGTGCCTGTGGTGACCGGAAGCGAGTACACGCCCGCGCCTCTCACCGCTGCTGTATCAGAAGCAGGCAGGGAAACCGTGAGGTCCGTTATGGTCAACGGCTCCACGTCGATGGTGTAGAGGCCGGCCGAAGTGAAAAGGAAGGACCCGTCAACGGCGAAATAGAGCGTGTTCCCGGGGGCCGCTATCACACAGTCCTCTGATGACAGGCCGATGAACGCCGTATTATCGACCGGGCATCGTGCTTGAAAGGTGAAGGTCCCGTCGGTCCCGAAAAAGACAAGGTCGGAGTCATCGGTCAGGCCGGTGATGCTGATCTTGTAGAGCGACCCGGGGATGACGGAAACACCATAGGTATTAAAACCGCCGAAGTAAACTACATCAGTAAAGGGCACGCCGGCCGTCAATGGCAAAAACGGAAGCAGGATGCACTCATTATCATCGTCGTTGTAAAAGCAGGAAACCTGAAGGAGAAGCAAGAGGAGAAGGGCATAACGGCCGTATCGGAGAAGCCCGTAATGATCACTTTGTTTGATAATCATACCGTGACCCCCCTTCCCCGGTGTTTAATGCATCCTTAGGGCAAGAGGTGTTTCACAGCCCATTCAAAAGTATGAGCGTTCTACTTTTTGTTGATAAGCTTGATTGCCTTAGCATCGTCCGTGGTGGTGAAGACGACGTTAGCCGTTCTGCTCTTAGACGTTGTTCCATAGATATACATGATGCTGATGTCCGCGTCGCCCAGTTTTTTAGCTACTTTCTGCAACTCCCCGGGCTTGTTTGAGATCTCCGCCTCAATGATTTCATACTCCTTGATCTCTGCGCCAAGGGGAGCAAGGGCTTTTTTCGCCCTGGCGTGGCTGTCCGCTGTCAGCATGAAGGTCGCCTCTCCCTGCATGCCGTAAGCGCAGATATTAGTGATATTCACCTTTGCCTTTCCCAGCGCGGCAGTGATTGCTGCGAGCTGTCCGGCCTTGTCAGGAACCATGAAAAAAAGTTGTTTGATCTTTTTCGCCATTGCCATGATCGTCCCTCCTCCACTGAGTTTTTGAAATAGCTTGTATTAGTATATCAGGAGAAGGTTGTTCCGTGTGGGGCGAAGAAAGGCGGGAAGGAGAGGGAGAGGCCGGGGCAGCAGGATCAGGCGTATGCTTCTTCGTGTTGTCTTCGCTTCAGAGCAGCCGAACGCATTGCTGAGTTGTGCTGTTTGAGTTCGCGGACAAGGCGCTCGAGCTCGTCCTTCGCAAGGAGATTCTTCTGGACGAAATAGCCGCCCAGCAGTTTCTGCTGCGAGCGCTGATACAGGAGGATCGTGTTCACCTGGAACACCGTGAGCAGGCCGAGTTCGACCGCCTTTTCGCCGAAGAGCCGCGGTTTCCCGCATTGGCTGAAGATCCTGTTCAAGCCGTCCGAGTCGAGAAGACCCCACCGGACGGCAATATCGCCGAAGGAAGGCCGCTGCTTCCGCTGCCAGATCAGCGCATTGATCAGAGTTTCGAAGGTTATCTTTCCCCGGTAATAGAGGTATTGGCCGGTCTGCAGCGTGCAGTGGGGCATGCTTCCCCGGTAACGAGCGTCGTCGCCCTTGGCGCGCGGAGGCGCGTCGGATGCTGCAGTGCTGTGTGCGGCATCCTGTTTCCGGGGTCGCGGCTGATGCTGCCGCGCTGCGGCAGGAGCAGGCTTGTACGCGTCTTTTTCCCGCTGCTGGAAGAACAGGGTCAGGACATCGTAGGCCTGGAGAATGTCGCGGAACAGCGCGGTCTGTTTTTGCTGGATGGGGAGCGGATCGGAGGTAAAAAAATCAGGGTGGTTTTCCTTGACCTTTTTGCGGTAGGCTGACTTGACCCCGCTGGGCTGGAGGTAGGACAGGAAGTCCCTGCTGATATTGACATGGTCTCCGAAGAGCGTCTGGCAGGCCTGGACGACCTCGGTCTCGGTGATCACGTTCATTGAAACGAAATATATACAGAATGTTTTGGGATGTCAATATAAAAGGAGGGAAGCTGCGGCTGACGCGCCTGCTTTGGCAGGGTAGAAAGAGATTGGTCACGCGAGATTGTCAGTCAGGGAGAACGAAGTGAAACCCGGCAACCATGCTATCGGCGTCATTTTATCAGCAGATATGTATCCAGTTCACCCCTCCCCTTTATTTCAATCCTGCCCCGGTGTTCGAAGGAGAATTCGTCCTTGAGCAGTTGATAGGTCCGCTGAGAGACCTGGATCCTTCCGGGCAGCCCGTGGGACTCCATCCTCGAGGCGATATTGACCGTGTCCCCCCAGAGGTCGTAGATGAACTTCTTTTTACCGATCACTCCGGCAGTGACCTCTCCCGAGTTTATCCCGATCCGTATCGCGAGCTCGAGCCCGCATTCCCGGCTTATCCTGCCGGTCATCTCAAGCATCTCGGACGCCATGCGGATGAGCGCCGCTGCGTGATCGTCCCGAACCTGCGGGATCCCAGCGGCCGCCATGTAAGCGTCGCCGATGGTCTTGATCTTTTCCACGCAATATTTCTCCGCGAGCTCATCGTAGCATGAAAAATACCTGTTCAGGATAGCGACGAGTTCGTTCGGCCGGAACCTGGCCGCAAGAGCGGTGAATCCGGCTATATCGGCAAAGAGCACCGAGGCTTCCCGGTACGTCTCGGCGATCGCATCCGGTGAGGCCTTCAGGCGGAGCGCGATCGGCGCCGGAAGGATATTCAGAAGAAGCGATTCGGAGCGGCTGTGTTCGCGCTCGAGTGCGTTCTTCGCCCTGCGTATGTCCCAGTAGAGGATCAGCACGAGCGCGGATATCAGCAGCAGCGTTCCCGTTGTGGATGCCATGTGAATGAACGTGAGCGTTTCCCAGGACGGCTTCACGGCAAAGGGAGAATTAAAAGGTGCGTATTCCGTGAAAACGAACGCGAGCAGGTCCGCCGTGCCTATGGGGATGATGAAGGCAAGGTCTTCTTTCCGGGGGAAGGCTATGATGAGAAAAGGCATGATGCAGAACAGGTAATAGTGAATGCCCGATTCCTTGCCCAGGAAGAGGTTCGTGACGAGAAAGAGCTGCGCAATGAGGATGAAAAAGAACAGCACGATCGAAGCGTTCGTGGTCTTTCTGCTGATAAGAATGACAACAGCAGCCAGCGCGACGCACACGGGGATGTTGAACAGCAAGGGGCTCCACCATCGCTGGGATGAATAGAAGGCCGTGTACAGGAGCGTGAGGAACAGGGCCAGCATTGCCCCGGTCCCGACCAGCAGTTTCCTTCGCGCTTCTTCGTCCGGAAGCGGCCCGGTGCTCTTTTTACCGGTGTCAATCGGGCTGGTTCGCATGGTCACCTCGCTCGCGGTGTTTTCCACGACGAACAGGGTATCAAATAGGTGATGGTTTTACAAGGTAATTATCGGGAGGGAGGATAGCGGCAGATGGGGTTTTCATGTGCGAATAACGTATCGGCAAGTCATACCCGCAAACAAAGCTTGATTCTAGGCCGGAAAAAGGTTTTCGTTCCGGCTTCTCCGGGTTGGGGACTCTTGTCTGCGATCATCCGCGTTCATTGCTCGACTGAGCTCGTGACGGGGTCTGCCGCGCTGCTGTTTTTACCTGTTTGTCTCGCACCACTCCCGCGCGTTCTGGAACATCCGGAGCCAGGGTGAAGCGGTAAGGGCCTTCTTAAGGTGCTCCGGCATCCAGCCCCATTGCCAGGTCAGCACCGAGCGCTCGGGATGAGGCATCATGGCCAGATGGCGGCCGTCGGGCGAGCAGAGGCCCGCGATGCCCGCGGGCGAGCCGTTCGGGTTGAAGGGGTATTCCTCGGTTATGTTCGAATTGTCATCGACGTAGCGTACCGGCGCGAGACGGGCGTCGAAGTCCCTGAGCATCTTCTGGTCAGGGAAAAAGGCATGTCCCTCTCCGTGGGCCACCCAGATGCCGAGCACGGAGTTCTCCATACCCCTCAGCATGATCGAAGGGCCCTTCAGGATCTTCACGGTCGAGAACCGCGATTCGAACCTGCCTGACCGGTTGTGGATGAACCGGGGCTGGAGCTCGTCTGCAATCCCTCTCCACGGCACCCATCCGAGCAAAGCCATGAGCTGGCACCCGTTGCACACGCCGAGGCTGAAGGTGTCGGGACGGTGGTAGAACCGCTCGAACTGGTCCCAGACCGTCTTGTTGAACCGGATCGAGGCCGCCCAACCCTTTGCCGAGTCGATCACATCGGCATAGCTGAACCCGCCGACGAAAACGACCCCGCGGAACTGGTCTAGCGTAACGCGGCCTGCGAGCAGGTCGGTCACGGTCACGTCCCAGGGCTCGAAGCCGGCCATGGAAAAGGCCGAGACCATCTCGCGGTCGCCGTTGCTCCCCTCTTCGCGGATGACCGCGACCTTCGGTTTGGTGATGCTGCACAGGAGGTCGTCGGCCGTGGGAAAGGGGGTGAAGGGGATCACAAAGGACGGACCCTTGCGGTCGTATATGTTCTTCCGCTCTTCGCGGATGCTGTCGGGGTTTCTCTGCATCAAGTCGAGCTGGTGGCTCGTCTCCTCCCAGACATCGCGGAGTGTGCGCATGTCCTCGGAGAGGATTGGCGAACCGCTTGCAATCACCGTGATCGTTTTGTCGGCCGATGTCGTCCCGATCGCCCGGTACGGCGCTGCCGCGGCATCGAGGATCGCGAATATCCGCGACTCATCGGATGGTAAATACTCCATGACGAGGCCGAGCTCTTCGGCAAAGAGGGCGGCGATCGAGTCTTTTTGATTGCCGAGATCGACACTGATGCCGCAGTTCCCGGCGAAGGCCATCTCGAGCAGGGTCGTCGCAAGTCCGCCGTCGGACCGGTCATGGCCGGCGAGGATGAGCCGCTCATCAACCAGCTTCTGGACGGCATTGAAGGTTCTGGTCAGCAGAGCGGGATCGTCGAGGTCGGGCGATGTGTCCCCCACCTGGCCGAAGACCTGGGCCAGGGCCGAGCCGCCGAGACGGTTCTGCCCGTTCCCGAGGTCTATGAAGAGAAGCTTGCTCCTGCCGGGTGACTTCAGGTCCGGGGTCACCGTCTTGGTGATGTCGGGGCAGGTTACGTATGCGGAAATCACGAGCGTGCCGGGCGATTTCACGGTCTCGCTGGTCCCGTCGGGACGGGCGACCTTGGCGGCCATGGAAAGGCTGTCCTTGCCTCCGTCCACTGCCATGCCGAACTCGATCATCACGTCCCGCATGGCAACGGCGGCGTCATACAGACGGGACCCTTCGCCCGGGAGCTTCGGGGCCCACATCCAGTTGCCCGAGCAGCGGATGTCTCCGAGGCCGGAGACCTGCGCCCAGACGATGTTCGTCAGCGCTTCGCCCACGCTCATGCGCGCCATGGCGGCCGGATCGATCAGTTCCTTCACCGGCTGTTCACCGATCGAGATGGCTGCGCCGGTCAGGCCGAAGTGGGACTGGGCGATCACGGCAACGTCGGATACGGTCAGCTGGAGCGGCCCGGCGCACTGCTGGCGTGCGATCAGCCCCGTGACCGAGCGGTCGACCTTGTTCGTGAGAAAGCGCTTGGAGCCGACAGAGAGGAGGCGGAGCACGCGGTCGATAGCCTTCCGGACGGTCAGATCCTTTGGCAGGTCGAGCGGCATGAGCGTTGTTTTCTTCCGGTCGAGCGTGAATACCTTCTGAGGCATGTCGCCGAGCACCTTGGCGAGCTCGAGCTCCTCGGGCGTTGAACCGTCCAGCGAGTCATACAGCACGATGAAGCCGTCGCCGGTGATCGTGCCGATGACCGCGACGGGCACTTTTTCACGCTCACAGAGCGAGCGGAAAAGCGCCTCCTGTTCCGGCTTGAGCAGGAGTGCGTTCTGCTCCTGGTACTCGGCGCCCCAGATCTCGAGGACCGAGAGGGTGGCGTCCCCCACCTGGATCTTCCGGATCTCTATCTTTGCGCCGGCGGGATGCACGATCTCCTTCACGACGTTGCAGTTGCCTCCCGCGCCCTGGTCGTGAATGCTTTGGATCGGGTTCTGATCCCCCAGCTCCACGCAGGCGCGGATCACGCGGTTCAGCTTCTGCTCCATCTCGGCGTCGCCGCGCTGCACGGCGTTGAAGTCGAGCTCGGCGATGTTCTCGCCCTGGATCATGGACGAGGCGGCGCCGCCGCCCATACCGATGCGGTATGCCGGTCCGCCCACCTTGATCACGAGCATGCCCCTCTTCGCCGCGGTCTTTTCCGTGTGGCGGGCGTCCATCTGCCCGATGCCGCCGGAGAACATGATGGGCTTGATCCACTCCCGGCGCTCGCCATCGGGCGTCCTGAGGCCGAAGGAACGGGTAAAGCCCTGGATCACCGGCTCGCCGAACTTGTTGCCGTAATCGGACGCACCGTTGCTGGCCTCGATCTCGATCCGGAGCGGAGAGGCAAGATTATTCGGATATGTATATGAGGCGTCTTCCCAGGGAAGGTCGTACCCGGGGATCCTGAGGTTGCCCACGCAGTAGGCCGCGGTGCCTGCCACGACGAGGCCGCCCGTGCCGGTCGCCTGTACGTCGCGGATGCGGCCGCCCGTGCCGGTTTCGGCTCCGGGGAAGGGGGCCACGCCCGAGGGGAAGTTGTGCGTCTCGGCCGTGAAGATAATGTGGTATTTTCTGCGCGCCGCCTGGAAGGCGGACGGCTTGCCGACGACGCCCGGGATGAGCGTGGTGACGTCGTACCCGGTGATCGCGCTCGAGTTGTCGCTGAAGGCGATGACGCTGTTGTTCCTGTTCGCCTCCCAGGTGGCCCTCACCACCTTCATCAGCGTGTCGGGAGCCTCCCTGCCGTCCACGATCAGCTTGCCGCGGAAGAACCAGTGGCGCGAGTGTTCGCTGTTCGACTGGGAGAGGTCGAAGCACTCGACGTTCGTGGGATTGCGCCCGATGTCCTTCACGAAGAGGCCGGTATAGTAATCGAGGTCCCATTCGTCCAGCCCGAGGCCCATCTCGCGGTTGATCTTTTCGAGCGCCGCCCTCCCCTCCTCCATCAAGGGAATGATCCGCACGGGTTCGGGTTTGACGCCGGTCTCGAAGGTCCTGAGCGGTTCCGGATAGGGACACTCCGTCATCCGGTCATGCACGAGGGAGAGAAACTCTGTTTCCTGGCCTCGCGACAGGGCGGCCTGGGGCGCGAGCTCCAGCCGGTACCGGCGCGACCGTTCGACGCGGGAGATCTTCCTCAGGCCGCAGGCGTGGCAGACCGAGACCGCATTCGTGGACCAGGCCGTGGTAAAGTTCATGCGGGGGCCGACCTCTAAAACGACGTGAGGCTTGAGGGGTGACGCATCGGCCGAGAGGAACGATTTGTCGGAGAACTGCCGGGGTTCGAAGGTCTCTGCGAGGAGCCAGCGGAGCAGGAGCATTTCATCGGCGCCCAACGGGCCGTCCGAGGCGATGTTGAAGCAGTACTCCGTCGCGATGCCGTGGATCGCCGGGGACACTGCCTGTCGGGCCGAGGTGAGCAGGCCGGCGGTCTGGTAGACGGAGAGCGCCGGCGTGCGGTATCGATGAAAGAGGATCATAATCAGCTCGTTCTGTTCGGGCTTGCCACGAAGACACGAAGGAATATGGGTCGCCTGTTCGAATCGAAAGCAGGCGTCCGTACAGTATCAGGCTTTACGACCGTTCGACCAGCGACACGACCTTCTGGTCAGTGGCCTTCTTCTCACCGGCCATCTCGCACTTGCCGTCGAAGGTCACGCCTTCTTCGATGATGAGCTTTGGCGTTTTGATGTTGCCTTGGATGTTGCCTGGGGCAATGACATGCACTTTCTGGCTAGCGGTGATGTTGCCGACGACCGTCCCGCTCGTAATGATTGTTCCCACCGAGATCTCGCCCTGGAGAAACGCGCCGTCGCCGGCGATCAGCGTGTCCTTGGACACTACTTCTCCATCGACCTTGCCGTCGACCCGGATGGTGCCCTCGAAGCTGAGCACGCCCTTGAACTCCGTTCCCTTTCCGAGGAACGCGGTGATCTCCGCCTGCTCCGGTGAACCTGAACCCTTCTTCAACATGAAAGAATCCTCCTCAAACCGATTTAAGAAGCTTTGCCACAGGGTCAACTGGGATGATGTGACAGACGATGGCCGGCTCCGAGCTCCGCGATCTCTGCGTCCCCTGCGGTGGAATCCCCCTCACCGTTACCCGATCTTTTCCACGATCCTCTCCAGCTCGTCATTGGAATAGTATTCGATCACGATCCTGCCGCCTTTTGCTTTCGCCGCGATGGTCACCTTGGTGCCGAGCGACTTCCTGAGCTTTTCCTCGACTGACTTCAGCTCATGGCTCTGGCGCGCCTTTTTTTCCTTCGGGGGGCTCTTGAGCCGCGAGGCGAGCGCCTCGGCCTCGCGGACGGACAACCCCTTCTTGGTGATCATCTGGGCCGCCAGCACCTGGTCGCGGACCCGCTCGAGGGACAGGATGGCCTTCGCATGGCCCATGCTGAGTGCACCCGTTGCCAGATCCTGTTTCACTTCCCTGGGCAGGCCGAGGAGGCGGAGGAAATTCGTGATTGTTGATCGCTCCTTGCCGACGCGCTTCGCCAGGTCTTCCTGCGTCAGCTTGAATTCGTCCTGGAGACGTTTGTACGCCTCGGCGGCCTCGAGAGCGTTCAGGTCCTCGCGCTGGATGTTCTCGATCAGCGCCATCTCGAGCAGCTCGCGCTTGGTCGCTTCCTTCACGAGCGCCGGAACGGTTTTGAGCCCCGCCAGGCGCGCCGCTCGCCACCGCCGCTCGCCCGCAATCAGCTGGTAGCTGCCGCCCGCGGTCCGGTGGACGATGACGGGCTGGATCACGCCCTGCTCCCTGATGGACGCAGCGAGCTCATTCAGCTTCCCGTCGTCGAAGGTCTTCCTCGGCTGGTACTCGTTCGGAATGATCTTGTCGAGCGCGATCTCGGAAATGCCGAGGGCCTTCCGCTCCTTGTCGTCGAGCGAGGAAAGGTCCGGGATGAGCGCGCCGAGCCCTTTACCGAGCGCCTGCTTTTGCATTGGTCAAAACCTCCTTGGCCAGCTCCAGGTAGCTCTGGGCTCCGCGGGAACGGATATCGTACAGCAGCACCGGTTTGCCGTGGCTGGGAGCCTCGCTCAGGGCCACGTTCCGGTGGATGACCGTGCTGAACACCTTGTTGCCGAAATGCTTCCTGACCTCCTGGGCAACCTGTTCGGCCAGATTATTCCTGCTGTCGTACATGGTAAGCAGCACGCCCTCGATGGCAAGGTCGGGATTCAGGTCATGCCTGATCAGTTTGATCGTATTCATGAGCGCCGACAGGCCCTCGAGCGCATAGTACTCCGTCTGGACCGGGATGAGAACGCTGTCGGCTGCGGTCAGCGCGTTGATCGTGAGCAGTCCCAGCGAGGGCGGGCAGTCGATGAGGATATAGTCGTAGTCGTTTCTGATCGGCGCGAGCGCCCTCTTGAGCACCCGCTCCCGAGAGATCATCTGGATGAGCTCTACCTCGACGCCGACCAGGTCGATCTTCGCCGGGACCACGTCGAGCCAGGGGAAATGCGTTGATTTTTTGATCTCCGGAAGGGGCTTTTTCCCAGTGAACAGGTCATAGGTGCTGCCGGTTATTTCGTTCCGGTCGATCCCCATGCCGCTCGTCGAGTTGCCCTGGGGGTCGGAGTCGACCAGCAGAACCTTCTTTTCCGCTGCGGCAAGGGACGCGGCGATGTTCACCGTGGTCGTTGTCTTGCCCACGCCGCCCTTCTGATTGGCAATCGCGATGACCCTGCCCATACCCGCCTCCAGCGTCTGATCAAAAACCCTGTAACTTTACCATAGGATAGTAATAAAAGGAAGAAAAAACTTAGCTTATTGCAGGGAACAGACCGTCTCATGAAGCTCCGGGAATCTGTGTCGGGTCGATCTTCTACCCGCAGTTCGGTGAACTCGTCCAGAACCAGGTACCTGTCATTCTGAGCGCAATGAAGAATCGATCCCGTCCAACGACGTGAGATCCTTCACCTCGCTCTGGATGTCGGCTTTGCATTCGCTTATCAGCAGACTGCTCAGGGAAGGAAGCGCCTGTTCCGGGTGCCCGATGTTCCACGTGGAACAGTCCCCGGACGAGCTGCGACTCCGTTGCTCATTTGCCCTTCGGGGGCGCTTCTGAAGAGGCCGTGACGGATGGCTGGCTTCCCGGGGGGGGGGGGTGGATCAGGGGTGTGATGCCAGGATCGCACTCGTGAAGACACACCTATAGAGAGCGACTCTGCCGCCTCGGCCCTCCTAGTCGATAGCAGCAACGAGGCTGCGGGGTGTAACGCGTCCAGGGCAGACAAGAAGACGCCCTTCGGGCTGGTGTTCCACGTGGAACATCTCTCTTACCATTGCCCCAACTCACCGCCGGCCGGGCTGACCCTGAGGGACCCGAGCGAGATCGAACGGACGGCTGCGATATCCCGGAGCGGCGTGATGACCCGCATGGTCAGCTCTTTCAGGTCAAGTTCCCGGATGATGCCGAGCGCCAGGCAGAGGTTCCGGTCATTATTCAGACCGATGAGCAGGTGGTCGATCTCCGAGCGCTTCAGGATCATGACCTCCCTCACATGATACTGCTCTTTCGCCGTGTAGAGCTCGTCGCCGGCATAGTCCCCTTCCATGATAAGAAAGAGCCGGTCGGCGGACAGCTCGGCATGTACCACGATCCCCTGGAGGATGTTCGACAGCCGGTTCACGTCCCGGAATCCGAGTCGCTCGCCGGTTCCGAGCCCGGGACCATGGATGCCGACATCAGGCAGTGTTATATCCTGGTAATCGGCCCCTCGGAAGTATTCCTTGAAGCGCTGCTCCCGCATGGCAAGCCGGGACTCCCGGGTGGATACCTTGGCCTCCGGCGAGACGGGGAGTCGCTGGATCAGGAGGCCCGCACGGTGCGCATGGGGGGCCAGCAGGTGTTCGACCTCGTTACTGTTCTGGAGAGCAACGACATAGTGAGGCGAAATCATCTCGATCTCGTGGAACTTGAGCTCCCGTGCAGCTCCGCCGTTCACCAGGCCGCAGGTGTTTATCAGGACAAGGCCGGGATGCACGGTCTGGGCGAGCGTGTGCAGTTTCTGGAGGCCGGAGATCATCTCGAGCAGATGGCCAATAGGCGAAGTGTTCCCTACGAAGCTCAGGTATTGGGGGCTCCTTCGCTTGACCAGATCAGCTGCCGCGGAAAAGGACGTCAGGGACAGGGCAGCCGGCGGTCCGACGTAAGGCTGGCCGGGATCCGCATCGATCCAGGACACGCTTTTGCTGCTGCGGCAGGAAAGACTCGCGAGGTACTGGCAGAAGGTCGTTTTACCGGAGCCGGGAGCCCCGATGACCATAACAGGTCCGCCCTGTGCGACGATCTCTTCTGCCGCCGCCCGCCATTCAATCGGTATCTTGGGTGAAGTCGTCAAAATCCAACCCTAATTAAGTAGCACCTGCAAGCGAATTATTCATAAAAAAAGAGAATGAACAGGGACAAGGAATCATAAACCGCATTCGCTTCTCCCGAAGAATTCTGGTGGTTTGTCTGACCGTGACGAAAGCTATGCCGATTTCTTAAACACCCAGATCGCGCGGTCATAATCCGAGTGCGGAAGCCTCAGGCTGATCCTGTTCTCCAGAAAGACACCGGCCCTGACCAGGTCCTGCTCGCCGATGGTCTCGCCGGGCCCCCTGCTCAGTACCATGAGGCCGCCGGTCTTCAGGAACCGGACGCCCGCAGCAAGGGCCGAGCCCATGTCCGCAAAGGCCCTGGCCGTGACCAGGTCACACGTATTTTCATAGTCCGCCGGCACTTCCCCTATCCTCACGTCCAGGACCTCCGCCCCGTCCAGGGGCAGCGTCCGCAGGATATGCCTGAGGAACGCGGCTTTTTTCTTCACCGACTCCACGAGCGTTATCGAGATCTCCGGGCAGGCGACCTTGATCGGAACCGCAGGGAACCCTGCGCCCGACCCCATGTCCAGAAGGTTTAGCCCCGATGCCGGCAAGAACCCCCTGAGGTAGGCCAGCGAATCAAGAAGATGCTTGATCACCACGCCCCGCTCCGAGGTGATGGAGGTGAGGTTGATCTTCCGGTTCCATTTTTTCAGCTCGGCAAGATACACGAAGAGGGTGTTCACCTGCTCAATGCTCAAGGGGATGCCGAGTTCTGCTGTCCCGCTGTTCAATAATTCCCGTGGTGTCACTCTGTCTCCAGGATTCAGGTACCGGCAGTAAGCCGTATCATGCCGGACGACGCGCGGTAGTTACACCCTTCCCCGTTTCCGTTTTTCAAGCGCAACCATGAGCAGCGAGATGGCAGCGGGCGTGACGCCGGAGATGCGCGAGGCCTGGCCGAGCGACACGGGCCGGACCTGCTTCAGCTTCTGCCTCACCTCGGCGCCGAGCCCGGTCACGGCATCGTATTCCAGGTCATCGGGAATGAACTTCTGTTCCAGCGAGGAGAAGCGTTCCACCTGCTGGAGCTGGCGCTGGATGTAGCCCTCGTACTTCACCTGGATCTCGACCTGCTCCGACGCGCCGGTTGGAAGAGGATCGGGAGCAGGGTTGATCGCTACGATGTCCCGATACGACAGCTCAGGCCGTTTCAAGAGCTGGTCGAGAGACGCCTCGCCTGCGATTTCCGGCGTCCCCTTTTTCCCCAGAATCGCGTTGATTCCAGGCGCTGCCTTGACCCAGGTCTTTTTGAGCCTCGAAATCTCGCGTTCAACGGCATCCCGCTTGTCCTGAAAAAGCCGGAGTTGCTCCTGCGAGACCAGGCCGAGATCATGCCCCTTCTGCCGGAGCCGCATGTCCGCGTTGTCCTCGCGGAGTATGAGCCGGTACTCGGCGCGGGAGGTGAACATCCGGTATGGCTCGAGGGTGCCGCGGGTCACCAGGTCATCGATCAGGACGCCGACGTATGCTTCCGAGCGCGCGAGCACGAGGGGCTTACGCTTCCCGAGCTTGAGTGCTGCGTTGATGCCCGCCATCAGGCCCTGGGCCGCCGCCTCTTCGTAGCCCGAGGTCCCGTTGATCTGGCCGGCAAAGTACAACCCCGCTATTCGCTTCGTCTCCAGAGTGTGCGTGATCTGAGTCGGCGGTGCAAAGTCGTATTCAATGGCATAGGCAGGCCGCATGATCTCCACTTCTTCGAGGCCCGGAATGGAGCGGTAAATCTGGATCTGCACATCATAGGGAAGGCTCGTGGATACTCCGTTGGCATAGTATTCTTCAGTATCCAACCCTTCCGGCTCGAGGAATACCTGGTGCCGCTCCCTATCGGAAAACCTCATGACCTTGTCCTCAATGGAAGGACAATATCTAGGCCCGGTGCCTTTTATGACGCCGGCATAAAGTGGGGAGCGATCAAGATTATTCTTGATGATTTCATGCGTTAAAGTGTTTGTATATGTTAGATAACAGGGCAATTGTGGGAGAGTATGCACATTTTCAGAAATGGAAAAGAAAGGCGCCGGATCATCCCCATATTGAGGTTTCATCCGCGAAAAATCGATGGTTCTCCCGTTCAGTCTCGCAGGCGTGCCCGTCTTGAGCCTGCCGATCTCAAAGCCGAGCTCCCTGAGGCTGTCCGACAGGCCCACAGAAGGAAACTCCCCTGCCCTGCCTGAGGGATAGTTCACGAGCCCGATATGGATGAGACCTTTCAGGAACGTACCGGTCGTGATGATCACGGCGGAGGACGCATATTGCATGCCGATGTTCGTTTCCACGCCGATTACCTTCTTTCCCTCGACAAGCACCCGTTCAACCAGTCCCTGCTTCACATCCAGAAGAGGCTGTTTCTCCACGACCTCCTTCAGAGCGAGGCGGTATCGCTGCTTGTCGGCCTGGGCGCGCGTCCCCCGCACCGCAGGACCTTTGCTCCGGTTCAGTATCCTGAACTGGATGCCGGTGCGGTCGATGACCTTCGCCATCTCGCCGCCGAGGGCATCGATCTCCTTTACGAGATGACCCTTGGCCAGACCGCCGATGGCCGGGTTGCAGGACATGAGCGCGATGCTGTCCAGGTTCATGGTGAGCATGAGCGTGGAACAGCCCATGCGCGCCGAAACGAGAGCGGCCTCGCATCCGGCATGGCCGGCGCCGACTACGATGACGTCGTATCTCTGGTTAAAGGACATTACGAGACCCCAAACGTATTCACCGCAGGGCGGTGGCGCGGAGGAGGGCCGAATGAATAAGAGAAACACCAACAGGAAAGGCCTTGCAGCGGTGTCTCGTGACTGCTTCTGATCCTGATATCTGCTCCTCGATCATGCTTTCACCGCTCTCCTTTCGTCCCCTGCGCCTTTACGGGAAACTATTCGTATTAACATTATTACTTCCCGATGCAGAAATCATTGAATATCCGCTGCAGAATGTCCTCGGTATAGACTGCGCCGATGACAATCTCCAGCTGGTCGAGCGCCGCGCGGAGGTCCAGGGCGAGGAATTCGGGCGAAAGACCGGCCGCAATCGACTCCTGAACCTTCTGCAGGCTCTCCCGCGATTGCTCAAGGGCCGTCTTGTGCCGCTGGTTCACTGCCCATGCGTGTTCACCCCGGATCGCTATGGTCCCGGAGCGAACGATCTGCGAGATGGCGTTTCGAAGCTCGTCAAGCCCTGCCCCGGTGTGGCACGATACCAGGACCTCATGGTCCGAACGCTCCAGCGGTTCGAGCTTCCTGGGCAGATCGGCCTTGTTGATCACTGCCAGGCCAGCCTTGCCCTGCACGCTTTTGAGCACCCGCCGATCCTCATCGGTCATAGCCTGAGAACCGTCGAGGACGACCAAAACCATGTCAGCGTACTCGATGGCCGCGAGGCTTCGGCGGACGCCCTCCTGTTCGACTACGTCCCGGGAATGCCGGATTCCCGCCGTGTCCAGGATCCTGAGCGGCACCCCTGCTATGTTCAGATACTCTTCGAGAATATCCCGCGTGGTCCCGGGAACTTCGGTCACGATGGCCCGGTCTTGCCTGAGCAGCGCGTTCAACAGAGATGACTTTCCGACATTCGGCCTGCCAACGATCGCCGTTGCGAAGCCTTCACGAAGAACCCTTCCGTTGGTAACGGTCGCCAGCATCCTGTCAATGTCCCCGATAACTCCTGCAACATCCTCGGCAATTGGCTGGCCGGCATCCGTTTCGATGTCCTCCTCGGGAAAGTCAACCGCCGCCTCGACGATCGCCGTTATCGAGATCAGCCTGTTCCGGATCGCGCTGATTTCTCTCGACAGGCCGCCCAGCAGCAGCTCCTTTGCCGCCCTATGGGCCAAGTCGGTCTTTGCCCTGATGACGTCCATCACCGCTTCAGCCTGGCTTAGGTCGATCCTGCCGTTCAGAAAGGCACGCTTCGTGAATTCGCCGGGCTCCGCCTGCCGCGCTCCAGCGGCGATCAGCAGAGTCAGCGTCCGCGAGAGCGGAACCATGCCGCCGTGGCAGTTGATTTCTACCACGTCCTCCCGGGTATAGGTTGCCGGGGCGTGCATGACGCTGACCAGCGCCTCATCGACCACCTCGCCGCCGGGGGCCGCGATCAGGCCGTAATGAATGGTGTGCGATAGCTCGCCGAATTGCCGGGCGCCGTTTCTCGGCCTGAACACGGCCGATGCGATCGGGATCGCATCAGTGCCGCTGATGCGGATGATGCCGATGCCTCCCTCTCCGGGAGCGGTCGAAACAGCGCAGATGGTATCTGTTTCCTGCATGGAGCGTATATTACCATAATGCAGAATGGCTAAGAAGCCCTTTTTAGTGGGAAGGGGCGCTCCGGCCTGAAACAGGGAGAGCTTTCCAGACCATATCTTCTATGATAAAATGGTTCCATTACCAACCGTTTATGGAAACCAAGGAATTAAAAAAACTGGCTGAACGATACACCGCTCAACAGATAGAGTCCTGCATCCTTCAACAGGTCTCAAAGGGAGCGAACGAATGCAACGTCGTTGACGAGGCCGACGAGGTGATCGCCGCGTTGAGCAAGGCAGAAGTGGTGCGTGAGCTGATGGATGAGGGGAGGACATTCTCCGAGGCGCTCAGAGAGCTTGGCCGCAGGATCAGGAAGGTGTATGGAACTGAAGAAACGCATGAATAGGGACAGGATCCATTGAAGACAGTTAGCGGGTGAACAGGCAGGTAAAGGACAAAACAAATGAATGATCCATCACGCTGGGAACGATATAAAAAAAATATTTGTGAGGCTCCTTCCATCGGCCTGACGCTGGATGTCAGCAGGATGAATTTTGCCGCTGATTTCTTTGACCGTATGGAGCCCGAGATGCAGAAGGCCTATGAGGCAATGGATGCGCTCGAAGCCGGAGCCATAGCCAATCCGGACGAGAACCGCATGGTCGGCCACTACTGGCTCCGCGCTCCCGGGCTTGCGCCAACAACGGACATTAAGCGGGAGATTGAAGATACGCGTAAGGCGATCAGAAATTTTGTTTCTTCCGTTCATTCAGGAAAGATCGCGCCCCGGGCGGGAGCCCGCTTCACAAAGATTCTCAGCATCGGCATCGGCGGCTCGGCCCTGGGGCCGCAGTTCATCGCGGATGCGCTCGGCTCGCAGGCCGACGCTATGAAGCCCTTTTTTCTCGACAACACGGACCCTGACGGCATGGACCGGGTGCTGGCCGAGATAGGGAAAGACCTGCAGGACACCCTGGTCATCGTCATATCGAAAAGCGGCGGGACCGTTGAAACAAGGAATGGGATGCTCGAGGTAGCTGCAGCGCATAGGAGAGCAGGGCTGCCATTTGAACGTCAAGCTGTTGCAGTCACTGGAGTGGGGAGTAAACTTTATAATACGGCAAAAAATGATGGCTGGTTATCAATATTCCCCATGTGGGACTGGGTGGGTGGGAGGACATCCGTAATGTCAGCAGTTGGATTGCTTCCGGCCGCTCTGCAGGGTATAAGCATAGAAGGCTTACTAGAAGGAGCTGCCTCGTGCGATGAGGCTACCCGCAGGAAAGAGACCGCCTCCAACCCGGCAGCAATGCTCGCCCTGTCCTGGCATCACGCAACAGGAGGCGTCGGGAAAAAGGATATGGTCATTCTTCCCTATAAGGACCGGCTGGCGCTCTTCTCGAAATATCTCCAGCAGCTGGTGATGGAATCGCTCGGCAAAGAAAAGAATGCGCGCGGCAAGGTCGTGAACCAGGGCATCGCCGTGTACGGGAACAAGGGATCCACCGACCAGCATGCCTATGTGCAGCAGCTCCGGGAGGGCGTGAACAACTTTTTTGCAACCTTCATTGAAGTGCTTCATGATCGCGGTCAGAAATCAGGAGAGGTGGAGCCCGGCGTCACGAGCGGGGACTACCTGAATGCCTATCTCCAGGGGACCAGGGACGCGTTGTACGAGAATGGCCGCGAATCCCTCACGATAACGATCGACAGGCTTGACGCCCGGTCGATCGGCGTGCTGATCGCACTCTACGAAAGGGCTGTCGGCTTCTATGCCTCGCTCGTGAACATCAATGCCTATCACCAGCCCGGAGTGGAGGCGGGGAAGAAGATGGCGAGTACGGTCATCACGCTTCAGAACGAAGTGCTGGCCTATCTGCGAAAGAACCGGAATAAGGACTTTCTTGCGGAAGAGATCGCCAAAGCCATTCATGCCGAGGATCGTGTTGAAGCGGTCTTTAAAATCCTGGAGCACGCGGCCGCAAATCCCGATCATCGAGTGAAAAAAACCCCTGCCCCCCGCAGCTTCGATGCCCGCTATCGGGCGGAATAGAGGCAAGAATATTCACGGTCTGCCTGCTGTATTCTGCGAGAGAAGGTCGACGAGGGAGCGGATCTGAGCCGCCGAGAGGGGGCCTCCGGACGGAACTGAAAAGGCCGGCATCGCGGTACCCGGAACGCCTAAGGAAATGGCTGATTCCATCGCTTGCCGCTTCCTGCTCACGAAGTTCTTACCGTCCTTGTGACACGAAAAACAGAGGGCATCATAGAGCGACTCGCCGCTCTTTGCCTGGACATTGCCGCCCACGTGGCAGGTGCTGCATGGCTGCCCGAAGAGGGCCTGCGGATTGGATCGATCATAGTCTGTATGAACTATGGTTCCCCGCAGAGTCAGGACGTGCGGCTGGGGAGAGGCGGTGGTCATGATCTCGATTGTTTTTGCGATCCTGCCGAGATTTCCCCTCGCATCAACGTGAATGGTCATTACCGTGCCTTCCTGCGGTGCGAGATCGACGCGGTCCGCCTCGGCATCGATATAAACACAGGTCGGATTCACCGAGAGTACTGAGAGAGGATTGGGGGTCGCGTTCTTCAGAACGAACCTGAACACGTGGATCTTCCCCTCCGGCATGCTTCCGATCTGATATTCGGTCCGGTCAAAGAGCGGCTGCTCGCTGTAGGCAGCGGTACTGCCGGCAGGGAAGGGGAGGAGCAGCAGCAAAATGAGCGGGATCAAGCGTGATATCATTGTGCAATACAAGGCCGGACGGGGATGAATACAACGAAGGAAGTACACACCCGACGAGCATCTCCAGTTGTGGCCTCAGCCAGGAATGGACTTATACTCGGTGTTCTGCTGTTGACTAATCAGACTGTCTTTCATGCCCACTTCAGGGCCGAACGACGTTAACTGAAGGACGTGCTACGCGTGCGCCAGGGACGCACCCAGGAGCGCCTGCTTCGTTCCCGAGAGAACGTCCTCCCCAGGCGCTGGCGCCTGTGTCTTGAACTGGCCTATCTGCTGCCTGGTCCGCTGAGCGACGTCCGAAAGGTCTTTTGAAGCCCTCTGGACGTTTTCCGAGAGACGGGCGATGTCCTTAACCACATCCGCAATGTGGACCATGCTCTGGCTGACTTCTTCGGCGGCCGATGACTGCTCTTCGGTCGCTGCGGCTATTCGCTGCACCGTATCCGAGACCCGCCCGCTGCTGCCCACGATTTTCCTGAGCGCGTCTTCCGCCTGTTTTGCCGACGAAACCGCCCCCTCTGCGACCGCCTTACCCGAACGCATGATCGATACGGAATTCTGTGTTTCCGCCTGGACCGATCTGATCCTTTCCGCGATCTGCTCCGTGGCGCTCGCGGTTTTCTCCGCGAGCTTTCTCACTTCATCGGCAACGACCGCAAACCCCCGTCCCTGCTCGCCGGCGCGCGCCGCCTCGATTGCCGCATTCAGCGCGAGCAGGTTCGTCTGGTCGGCGATCTCCCTGATCACCGTGAGAATGCTGCTTATCTGCTCCGTGCTCTTGTCCAGTGTCTCAATCGCCGTGGAGGCGTGCTCCACGTTCTGCGCCAGCTTCAGGATGCTCTCAACGGCCTGTTGGACGACGGCGGCACCCTCTCTGGCCTGGTCCAGCGACTCTTTTGTGCGGTCCGATGCCTCCGCAGCGTTCTTGGCCACATCCAGAACCGTCTGGGACATTTCGGTGGCCGCGGTGGATATCTGCTCCACCTGTGAAGTCTGCCGCGATGTCCCCCGGAGCAGGTCATTCGATGAGCGCGCGAGTCCGTCCGCATTCGACGACAGGGTTTCCACGTCGCGGCCGATCGTCCCGAAAGTCTCCCGGAGACGGCTCAACATCTGATTCAGGCCGACAGCCATGACGCCCATCTCATCGCGGCTGTTCAGCGCGATCGTGGAGCCGAGGTCGCCGCCGGCGACCTTTTCTGCCGCTTTCAGGACGATGGAAATGGGCTGATTGATGGACCGGTTCATGATGAACGCGAAGAGGGAAAAACCGATGAGTGTGAGAATTGAGACGGTAACGACGATGATGATGAGCCGGTGGGCGCTTTTCTGTTTCTCCAGATAATAGGATTGGACGGCCTTTTCCTGCGCTTCTGCCATGGCATCGAGCGGCTTGAAGAGGAGCCCTTTGATATCCAGATACCGATCTATCGTTGGCTGTATCTTTTTGGTGTCCTCATTGAAGTAGATCGCCTGCAGATCGGCGGTAAGCGGCTTCAAGGCGTCAAAGCCCTTCTTGAACTTCGCCTTCTGCTCCTGCAGGGCCTCGTCCTGGATGAGCGCGTCCGCCTCATTCCACACTTTCTCCATCGCGGCCATGGAGCTCTTCAGGTGCTCCCCCGACCCGATCGACGCAACCATGTTCGCCTTGACGCCGGCCATGCGGAATTCTATCTCCCGCAGAATGAGCTGAATGCTCCTCAGATCGTCCAGAGGGACGACCTTGGCATGGTAGATGTCTTCCAGCGTTCGCACCTCGTCCCTGGCAACCATGATCGTGATCGTCGAATAAACGATTCCCGCAATGATCCCGGCGAGGGCGAGCATCAGTATTTTATGTGCTATTTTGATCGAGGAAAATCGCATGAAAGGCACCCGTCAACGGAGAACAGGGGGCATGCAGCGCCGCGCCGCATGCCCCTGGGGGAACTTCTACTCGACCGGATAGCCCTTGGCTTTCCATCCGGGGAAGCCCTCATTGCGATACCAGTTGACCTGCTTGTGCCCGTTCTTGATGAGAAGAACAGCCGCCTTGTAGGACTTCCAGCAGCGCGGTCCGTTGCAGTACACGATGACGGGCTCGTTCTTGTCCGAGGGGAATTTGCTCAGATCCAGATGGTCTTTCGAGGCGTCAAAGTTCACTGCCAGCTCGCTCTTTTCCTCATAGGGAACCGAAATCGCGCCTGCGATGTGCGACTCCACGTATTCCGCCTTCATTCTTACGTCAAAGACCTTCATTTTGCCGTGATTCGCCTTGACAAAACCGTCATCGACGACGGTCGCACCCTTTAAGGAATCAGGGGTCAGCGGCTTTTCCGCCAGTGCGGGCGAGCCCGCGGCCACCACAAACAAAACTGCAGCGATTATCACAACCAGCTTCTTCATGACATCCTCCCTATAGAAACAAGATATTCTGAAGCATCCATCTCGTGATGGAAAAAGGAAACTTGCTTAATATACCTATCGGCTCTACGCGGTGGAACTTTAATTTAGAATTAAAATAATTTGCCGAACTATCCGTAACCCCCCGAGCTCAGATACCAGTGAAGGGTACGCCTTCGTTCAGAGGAAATCCGTTTTTTCATTCAACGGGTTGCCTGCAGGAACCTTTCCTTGTCCATGATCGAGCAAGAGAAGAGGCGGCTGAGTCCCCGGAGCATTTTCGGCCCCGGCAAAGGTTACCGCCGGCCGGCTAGCTGTCTTCTAAACCTTGAAAGACCCAACCTGCTTGTTCAAGGCATCACCCTGCGTCTCCAGGTTCCGGACGATCCCATCAAGCTCCACTGCATGACTCACATTTTTTCCCGATTGATCCATGATCGTCTGGACCGCGTTGACGATCTGCTCGATCGTCTTTCTCTGCTCCTGCATGGCGCCCGATATGGCCTTCATCCGCTGCGACGCCTCGGCAATTTCCTTGGAGAGCAGGGTAATTTCGCTGGACTGCTGCGAAACGGATTTTTTGATCAAATGCGTATATTCAAGCTCCCGTTCCGTTGACTGCAGGATGTGGTCCGATGCCTGGCTTTGTTCATCGGACGCTTTTTTTATCTCATGGACCATGGAGTTGACACGCTGGATGCTGTCCATCATCTGCCGCACGCCCGTTGTCTGTTCCTCGATCGCGCGTTCCACTTTCTGTGCCATGTCAAGAGACGCCGTCGAGCTTCCGATGATCTTGCTCAATGCCCCCTCGGCCTCCGCCGAGAGCTGAACACCCTCTTCCACGCGTTCCAGGCCGAGCTTCGTAGAACGCTCCGCGTCCACAACCTGCTGCTGCACCTGCTTGATGAGAGCCTCAATTTCCCTGGTCGAATGCGCGGTCCTGTCGGCAAGGCCCCTTACTTCGTCCGCCACGACGGCAAACCCCCTGCCGTGCTCCCCCGCCTGAGCGGCAAGGATCGACGCGTTCAGGGAGAGCAGAGCGGTCGTATCTGCGATTTCATTGATCACCTCGACGATCTTGCCGATTTCCTTTGACATGCCCCCGAGATTCGAGACTCCCTCGGAAATGGAAAAGACGTCCTCCCGTATCCTGGAGATGCCGTCCCTCGTTTTTTTCACCGCGGTCAAGCCCAGTTCCGAAGCGTGTACCTTCACCGTCTCGGACATGACCGCCTGCTCCCTGGAGTAGGAGGCGATTTCCTGGATTGTCCTGCTCATTTCCGTCATTGTCGCGGAAACGTCTTCCGTTTCCCGGAAAAGCGTTTCCACGCTGGATGCTACCTGCTTGATGGACGCTGCGATCTGGTCAATGGACGAACCCGTGCTGTCTGCGAGATTATTCAGTTCTCCGGCGTGGTCCGCGATCTCCATGACGGCAGCCGACATCTCCTGCGACGATGCCGATGCATCCTCGGTGAACTTCTGCAGCTCGACAAGGTCGGTTGCCACCGTCTTGATCGAAGACGACATTTCCTCGATGGACGACGACGTGGTCTCGACGGCCTGCATCTGGATCCTGGCCGAATCGTGGACCAGCCGCGAAGCCTCATTGATCTGAGAGGACGTGGTGGAAACGTTCTTCGTGACGGCGAGAACGTCTTTTACCATGGTGTGCAGACCTTCGATAAAAACATTGAACCATCCCGCCAGGCTCCCCATCTCGTCTTTCGATTCGACCGGGAGCCGTTTGGTCAGGTCGCCGTTCCCCCTCGCAATATCCTTGATCGTATCGACAGTGGTGTTCACGGGTCTCGAAATGGAGCGATTGATGATGATCCCGAAGAAGAGAAACACGGCGATCAGGACCGTAGAAAGCGCGATCACCACTTTGTTAATGATCGAGACAGTCTTCGTTCGCTCGACATTGTAGATCTTGACGGCTTCCTCCTGGGTCGCTGCGATCTTATCGATGGATTTGTACAGCAGGGGCTTATAATCGTAAAAATCGTTCGTCAGACTGGCAACCTTCTTGGTCTCGGCGTTGAAGTACGCCTCCTGCAGCTTGGGGACGATCTCTTTGAACCCGCGGTACCCCTTTTCGAAATCGGCTATTTCCTTCTTGAGAGAATCGTCGTCAATGCGACCTTTTACATCGGTCCACAGGCTGTCGATCTGCACCGCAGACGTTTTGAGGTGCTCGCCTGAGCCGATCGGGGCAACCATGTCAGCTACGACCGCGGCCATGCGGTACTCGATCTCCCTGAGCAGGAGCTGTATCTTTCTGAGATTGTCAAGGGGTACGACCTTCCCGGCGTAAATCTCATCGAGCGTCTTGAGCTGGCTGTTACCCATGGATATGGTCACCAGGGCAAACGTAATGAATGCGAGGAGCGCCAGTCCGACGACGAATTGCACTTTGTGCGATATTTTTATGCTTTGTAGGATCACGCAAGGCTCCCAAAGTATTGATTAATAGTTTTACACTTTACCCGACTTTTTAAAGAAATGCAAACCAAAGGATTCAAACGAAGGCTTAATATATTACTTATCTTATCGGGAAAAAACGCTGGTTCTTTACCCGCCGCGGAAAAAAGCAAGGACGAAACTCAATCCAGGTCCCCGGTTTCGGCAAAAACAGCGGCGACTTCGTCAGCGGTATTATAAAAATGCGGAGAAAAACGAAGGGCGCCGCCGCGCACATTCGCCATGATGCCTCGTTCCCGCAAGCGGGCTGTCGCGCGAACCGCATCGCCGCAGCGGAACGTAACGATGCCGCCGCGGGCCTGTTTTTGTTTCGGCGTTAGGACCGTGAAACCCTTCGCTTCAGCTTCGTTGATGATCAGATCACCGAGGCCGAGCACCCGTTCCTGGATATTCTCGATGCCGATCTCTAAAAGAAGCTCAACAGCAGCGCCGAGCCCGATGATGCCCATGACGTTCAGCGAGCCTTCCTCGAATTTTAATGCGTCCTTCTTGAGCTTGAAAACCGGCTCGTCAAAGGCGAACTCATTCTGGACCGATTTCCATCCCACAAGGGGCGGGCTGAGCTTCTCGGCCAGCTCCCGCCTGCAGTAAAAGATCCCGATCCCTTCAGGTCCAAGCAGCCACTTGTGGGCGTCCGCAGCAAGAAAATCGATGTTGCATTTGTTCACATCCATGGGAAGAACGCCCAGGCTCTGGATCGCGTCAACGCAGAGGAGAACGCCTTTCCGCCTGCAGAGCTCTCCCACCCGCTGCAGATCTATTCGGAACCCGCCAGCAAACTGTACCGAACTGATGGTCAGCAGCCGGGTGCGGGAGTCGATGAACCGTTCAATATCTTCAATTTGGACCCTGTTGTCGCGAGAGGGGATGACCCTTGCTTCAACTCCCTTACTCGCAAGGTTCAGCCAGGGATAGATATTGGAGGGAAATTCCATTTCCGGGAACAGGACATTGTCGCCCGGCTTCCAGTCCAGCCCCTGGGCGACGATCGAGAGGCCGTGGGAGGTGCTCTTTACAAAAGCTATTTCATCAGGCCCGGAGCCTATCAGCCCCGCGCACGCCCTGCGCACGTCCACGATCTGCGGCGCCCATTTCGGGTAGTGAAAAGCCCCTCCCTCGACAGACTCTGAGAGAAAGCTTTCGATCGCCTGCTTGACCCTGAGTGAAACCGGCGCGACACCGGCATGGTCCAGGTAAATGCAGTGTTTCGTAACCGGAAATTCCCTGCGATAGGACTCATAGAAGGCATGGTCCATAAAATTACCTCCCACAATTCATCCTGCACGCCGTCAACGGGAACGCTGCGCCCGCCCTTTCTTCCCTTTTATATACTCTTCCTTGTCCATCCGCGAAAGCGATTTCATCGCGAACTCCTTTTTCAGCGCACTCGATTTGCTCCGGCAGCCTTCCGCGTGGATGAGCGAGACCGGCAGGCGTGATCGCGTATACCGTGACGCCCTGCCGCAGCCATGCTGTTCCAGCCTCCGTTCGAGATCACAGGTTATGCCGGTATAGAACGTCCCGTCCCTGCACTTCAATATATAGAGCAGCCATTTACGGGAAGGTTTCTTCTTCATAACAGAGCTCATGCCTTGACCGCCTCGTCTGCGCAAGCGAGGAACGCCACTACGTTCTCCAGCGGCGTATCGGGTGGCAGGTCGCAGGAAGGCATAAGAATGAAATTTCGAAAGGGATCGGGAATTGCTGAAGTGCATTCCGTCACCGCCTGGCAGATCTCTGAAGGCTTCCCGCCGAACACGGTTTTGATCACGTCAATATTGCCGGCCAGGACGGCCCGCCCCTGATAGAGCTTATACACCTGCCCGAGATCCACTCCCGCATCAAGGGTGATGCAATCAGCCGCGCTCTCCGGATACAGAGCGACCTGAGGCTCTATTTTTCCGCATTGATGCAAGAAGCGGGCAATGCCCCTGTCCCTGTACCGCTCCAGTAACGCCCTTTCTGCAGGCAGGACCACGTCTTGATACAGGTCCAGCGGGATCAAGGTTGCCGCACCGTCGGAAATAGCGATCGCGTCGATGACGTCCTGTTCCACGAGCCTGTCGAAGAACGCGACGGAAAGCTGCGCGCCGAGTCCGCAGACCTCGCTCACGAACTCCTTGTCCGACGTGGTTTTGTCCTGGAGCAGATTCCAGTCGCACAGGATCATGGCCCAGGTGAAGGGTCCCCAGGATGTGGCAGCAAGATATCGGTCAGGAAGCAGTTTCCGCAGATGATCGATCATCTCTACCAGAGCAAGTGAGTGAGGTGAGTGAGTAATGTCAAGGTTCCGGAGAAAGCGTGCATCTTCAGTCGTTTGGATAAGGGGAGCCGCAAGCAGCGGTGTCTGCCCTCTCTTGAAAGACAGCTCGCCGCCGATCGCCTCTGCGGGAAAGGTGTTCAGGCCGGAGCCCGCGAAGATGATATCCGTATCGAGATTGTTATATAACCGGGCGAGCGACTCTGCAAAGGAGCGGGAATCTTTGTCCAGGCTCTCGATCTTGAGGCCTGTCTGGTAGTACGCCCAACGGCCGGACCCGAATAAGGACTTAGGTATACGGTCGGAGCGGCCGCCGGCAATAACCCGCTTTATGAATTCCCGTTTATTCATGATTGCTATCATGCCGTTTTGGTTCACAGGAAGAAGAATTGCTCAACCCTCAAAAGTATAGTAGAATTCGGGTGCAATAGAAAGGGCAAAAGAATGATGGAACGGGGACAGCTGGACCTTCTCTTCGGACACACCGAAAGCTCTCTCAAGGCGGATCTGGAAGAACGCCTGGGAAAGAGCGTCTCGCTGGTCCTGACCGGGAACAGGACGACCATGTTGTCCGTAAGAAGGCTTGAGGGAATGCTGCGGGTCCGGCTTCACCGGATGTTTCTGAACGCGGGCTCCTCGGTGATCGAGGAGATCGCCTCCTTCCTCAAGAACAAGAGAGGCGCGATGCCTCACTTCCGGAATTACGTCAAACAGAATAGAGAACAGCTCTGCACAAAGCCGCCTGAGAAGATCGGAGAGAGGACAGCGGGGAGATATTTCGACCTGCGATCCCTGTACGATGAGATCAACCAGGAGTATTTTGGGGGAACGATCAGAGCCGGGATCACCTGGGGATCGAAAAGTCCGCGTTCTGCCGCCAGAAAAAGAACTCTCGGGAGCTACAGTGAGCGATCAAATACGATCCGGATCAATCCCGTGCTCGACAAGAAGACGGTTCCCCGCTATTATCTCTCCTTCGTCGTGTACCATGAAATGCTGCATGCCGCCATGGGGACATCCAAAAAGGGAGAAAGACGAAGCGTCCATCCGAGAGAGTTTAGAAAACAGGAACAGCTATTCAAGGATTATGCACGTGCAAGCTCCTGGGAGCGGGGAAGCGCGTGAACGAGTCCTGCCTTCCCAGGAGCATCGGACAGACAACCCTCTTGCAGGCTACGCTGCTCCGATCAGTCAAAGTGTCTCGGAAGCAGCAGGTTTAATAAGTCTGCGCGGTGACCGGGAAGCGTAGGTGATATTGTCAGTGGTTCCTGAACTTCCGCATTCCACCACGGATGCGTCCTCCTCGTATTGAATTCACCCTGGTCCTGTGTTATAGTGCCCCGTCCATGAAAAGCCTGAGAGACATGGTCCTGCCTGTCGTCAACGACCTCCGGGCAGGGCGCAATACCATAGATGTGAGCGAACTCTGGGGGGCCTCAAAGGCCCTCTTTTTATTCGGCCTGAGACAGGAGGCCCGGAGGCCGATCATCGTTGTCACCGCGTCCGAGGACGCGGCGGAAACGCTTGCCGAGGATCTGCGGTTCTTCACGCAGAAGCTGCTCCATCCGGAGGGCGGGGAACCGGTTGAGATCCGAACCTTCCCGACGTGGGGACTGCTTCCCTTCGAAGCAGATTCTCCCGACAGCCGCACCGTGGGGGAGCGCATGCGCTTCCTGTATGGCCTCATCGCCGGGAATCCGGGCGTGTACATCGTCCCGATCCCGTCGCTCATGCAGAAGCTTCCCCCCTGGGAGCTCTTTGTTGATTCGGTCAGGACCATCACAATGACAACGGCCATCGACGCTGACCAGTTCATTGCCGGGCTGACCGCAGCCGGCTATGAATCCGCCTCGCTCGTCACTCGTGTTGGCGAGTTCAGCAGGCGGGGCGGGATCATCGATTTTTTCTCTCCCCTGCAGGAATATCCCATCCGCATGGAGCTCTTCGGCGACCGGATCGAATCGCTGCGACGTTTCGATCCCGAAACACAGCGCTCGACCGGAGAGATTGCGGAGGCCGTGCTGCTGCCGGTCCGGGAGCTGATCATCAACGAGCAGGGGATCGAACATCTGAACAACACAATGACGACGGATGAACGCGGCTTCAAGATGAAGGAGTTTCTTGACCAGGTCCGCGAAGGCATCCTTCCCCCGGGCGGCGAGTTCCTTGCTCCCTTCTTCTATCACATGGACAGCCTATTCCGGTACGCCCCCGGGGACAGTCTCTTCGCCCTCATGGAACCCGATGACCTCAAGAAGGAAATGGAGGCGTTCGGTCTCAAGGCCGACGAGGGGAGAGGGGAGGAGAGCGCAGAGGGAAGAACGCTGCCGGCGGTTTCGGACCTGTATCTTGATCAGAAGGACATCGAGGCTTCGCTCCTGAACGTTCCGACGGTCACCATCGGCCTGCTCGGCACGGGCAGGGGCCTTCGCATGGACACGAAGTCAGCCGCCTGGCTCGGGGTCCGCCTGACAAAACCGGTCAGCGTGGACGAAAGGGGGCCCGGGGGCGATGGAACCATGTCCAGCCTTGTGGAGAAGCTGAAGCGGCTGCGGGACTTCAACCGGGTGGCGATCGTGTGCGGAACCGAAGAGGCGGCGGGCAGGCTCAAGAAACTGTTCGTGGAGTACGGACTCGGGCTCGCGGCCGGTACACGGCTGGAGGAGCAGCAGTCGGGCCCCTTCCCGGTGACGGCGCTGGTCGGCCGGCTGTCGGAGGGGTTTGCGTGGCAGGAGCTCGGCCTCACCGTGATAACCGAGGAAGAGATCTTCGGCAGGAAGGTGCATCGTCCTTCAACCGCCCGAACGAAGACCACGCCCTTTCTCTCCACGTTCAAGGAGCTGAAGCCCGGGGATTTCGTGGTCCACACGGATTACGGTGTGGGCGAGTACCAAGGGCTGACGCGCATCACCGTCGACGGGTTCGAGACGGATTTCCTGGTGCTCCGCTACGAGCCTGACGCGAAGCTCTACGTGCCGCTCTACAGCCTTGACAAGGTGCAGAAGTACATCGGCGCGGACGGCGGCGCCCCGAAACTCGACCGGCTCGGGGCGCTCCAGTGGGCCCGGACCAAGGAGAAGGTCAGGAAGGACATCCTGGAGATGGCGCAGCAGCTCGTCGCCCTGTATGCCGCCCGGGAAGCCATGCAGCGCAGGTCCTTTACGCCGCCGGACAATCTTTACCGCGAGTTCGAAGCCGCGTTCCCCTACGAGGAGACGCCGGATCAGCAGAAGGCCATCGAGGAAGTGCTCACGGACATGCAGCGGCCGAGGCCCATGGACCGGCTCGTGTGCGGGGACGTGGGATACGGAAAGACCGAGGTCGCCCTTCGGGCCACCTTCAAGGCGGTCGAGGACGGGATGCAGGCCGCCGTGCTCGTGCCAACCACGCTGCTCGCCGACCAGCATTTTCGGACGTTCTCGGAGCGGCTGAAGCAGTTCTCGATCCGCGTTGACCTGCTCTCGCGCTTCAGGACCAGAGCCGAACAGCAAGAGACGCTCAAAGGCATGAAGAGCGGCGTCGTGGACGTCGTGATCGGCACGCACCGGCTCCTCCAGAAGGACATCTCCTTCAAGACCCTCGGCCTCCTGGTGGTGGACGAGGAGCACAAGTTCGGCGTGAAGCACAAGGAGCGCATCAAGGAGTTCAAGAAGCTCGTGGACGTACTGACGCTCACGGCAACGCCGATCCCTCGTACCCTCCACATGTCGCTCTCGGGAATTCGAGACCTCTCGATCATCCAGACGCCCCCGCTGGACCGCCAGGCGATCCAGGTCGTGCTCGCGCGCTACGGGAAGCGCGTGATCCGCGAGGCGATCATGCACGAGCTCGGGCGCGGGGGGCAGGTCTTTTTCGTGCACAACCGGGTCCAGGGCATCGAGCGCATGGCAGCCTTTATTCAGGGCCTCGTGCCGGAGGGCAGGGTCGGCGTCGCCCACGGGCAGCTGCACGAACGGGAGATCGAGGGCGTCATGTCCCAATTCCTTTCCGGGGCGTTGAACGTGCTCGTGACGACGACGATCATCGAGTCCGGCATCGACATCCCTACGGCGAACACGATCATCATCAACCGGGCTGACCGGTTCGGCCTGGCCGACCTGTACCAGATCAAGGGGCGCGTCGGAAGGAGCCGAGAGAAGGCCTATGCTTACCTGCTCGCACCCGCTGATGAGGCGCTCTCCGACGTGGCGCGCAAGCGGCTCCGGGCGATCCAGGAGCTGTCCGAACTCGGTGCAGGGTTCCGCATCGCGGCCCAGGACCTTGAGACCCGCGGTGCCGGCAACCTGCTCGGCAAACAGCAGTCGGGACACATTGCCGCCGTGGGAATCGACCTCTACACCCAGATGATGGAAGAGGCCATGGCCGAGCTGCGCGGCGAGGAGATCGCGCACGAGCCGGATACTCAGATCAACCTGCGGGCTTCCGCCTTCATTCCCGAAGAGTATATCTATGATGTTAGCCTGCGGCTCGCGGCGTACAAGGAGGTCTCCAGCGCCGGCGATGAGACGCAGCTCCGGGATTTGACCGACGAGCTCCGGGACCGCTACGGCGAGCTGCCCGAGCCGGCGGCGAACCTGATCGAGATCATGAGCATCAAGCTCATCGCGAAGAAGGCCGGGGTGGCCCGGATCGACGGGGGGAAGGACACGGTCAGCGTCACCTTTGCCGAGGGCGCGAACATCCCGCCGGACCGGGTCATGGCCCTGCTCAAGAAGAACAAGGGGAGGATCAGGCTGATCCCGGAATACACGCTGCAGGTCTCCCTGGCCGACGGGTCGCTCCGGACCGCGTCAGATGCGGTGAAAAAATGCTTGCAGGAACTACGGTAGTGTGTTATAAAATCACCACACGTATTCATCAATCATCCGCCTTTCCTTATCCTAATGACTAAATAAAACCTCGGAGGAAATCATTTCATGAACACGCGTAAAGGCATCATGGTCGTGACCCTGCTTGCATTCCTGCTGGCAGGCACGGGATGCAGCAAAGGGCCGGACAGCGCCGTGATCGCCCGGGTGAACCGGGCGAAGATCACGGCAGCTGACTTCAAACGGCAGATCGAGGGGCTCGATAACTTCCAGATGGAGCAGTCCGTTGCCAGCGATCCGAAGTCCCGGAAGGAGTTCCTGGACGACCTGATCGGCATCGAGGTCGTGCTGCAGGAGGCCAGGCGGCAGGGGCTGGACAAGGACCCCGACTTCAAGAAGCGGCAGGAGATGCTCAAGAAGGAGATGGAGCGCAGGGTCCAGGACGACTACCGGAACGAACTGTTCAACAGCCTTCTCAAGAAGGAGCTTTCGGACAAGCTGAACAAGGTGGCGCAGCCCACGGACGATGAGGTGAAGGACTACTACAACAAGAACGCCGATAAGATGCGGACGCCGGACGGCAAGAAGCTCGCCTTCAAGGACGTGGAGCCGCAGCTGAAGCGCAGGCTGCTCGCCGAGAAGCAGCGCGACCTGTATCTTGAATATGCCAAGGCGCTCAGGGCAAAGGCCACCATAACGGTGGACGAAAAGGCCTTGGACGAAGCGGCTGCCTCCCTGCAGCGCCCCGCGGCGACCGGTGGCCTGGAGCAGCAGAAGGCCGGCCCCGCAAAGGAAGAAAGCAAGCAAAAATAAACGCGCCCCCCGACGTCCCCATGAAGAGATCCCGATTCATACTCTATACGGCCCCGGCGTTCCTGCTGGGGCTTCTGTTTTTTTCGTGCACGAAAAAACAGGAGCCCCGCCCCGCGGCTCCTGCCCCCGCGGTCTCGGCAGAAGTGAGGATCGTGGCGACCGTGAACGGGGACCCGATCACGCTTGCCGAGTTCCTTGAGCGCTTTTCACGGGCGGGGTACAAGCCCGAGCACGATGTGGAGTTTCAGGTCAAGCAGGACTTTCTGAACCGCCTGATCGAGCGGAAGATGATGCTGCGCGAGGCGCAGCGGAAGCGGATCAAGATCAGCCTGCCGGAGATCACCAGGCGTATCGAGTCGCTGCGCACGGATAGCAACAAGGACATCAGGGAGACGCTCGCGGCCTTGGGCATCGATTTCGAGAAGTGGAAGTCCGATGTCTGGGAGGACATGATGATCGAGCGGCTGTTGGCCCGCGACGTGAACAAGCGCGTGGCAGTGTCCGGCGCTGAGGTGCGGCGCTACTACCAGGCGAATCCCTACGAGTTCGAGCGGCCGGAACAGGTGCGTGTTCGCCAGATCGTGGTGGCGACCGAGGCTGAGGCGCAAGGTGTGCTCGACCAGCTCCAGGGTGGGGCGGACTTCGCCGCGGTGGCGAGGCAAAGGTCCACGGCACCCGAGGCCGAAAAAGGCGGCGACCTCGGCTACTTTGCCATGGGGGACATGCCCGGCGAGTTCAACGTGGTCTTCGGCCTGCAGAAGGGGGCGCACAGCGGGATCGTAAAGAGCCCTTACGGATATCACATATTCAAGCTCGAGGACCGGCGCAAGGCGGGCCGGATCGGCCTGGACGAGGCATACCGGGATATCGCTGAACGGTTGCGCAAGGATAAAGAAGACCACCGCTACAAGGCGTGGATCACGGAGCTCCGGTCACGGACGAAATTCGAGGTCAATTACCAGGCGCTGGCCGGGGAAACTCCGGAACCGTCGGGGAAGTGACCGTGCCGGAGGCAATAGCGGACTGCCTATCCACGGGCCGTGTCGGATCAGGTGCGGTGGCAGATGCGCGGGGCGTGTCGTTCTTTTGCACTGACACCGGTCCGGACACGTTCAGGATTCCGCGGTCGTCAACGATGTCCAGCGAGGTCGTGAACCGTGCTGAAACGGCATTGATCCCTGCCAGGACGTCCCGGGCCAGTTTTCCCCGCAGGATGCGGGGCTGGTATTTCACCCGGTAGTTGTTCACGTCGATGGGCACGGCCTCGACGCGGGACAGGGTGTTGCCTCGGAAGGTCAAAAGGAGTATCATACTCCAGTTTGTGCGGTCGCTCTCCGAGCCGAACACGAAGTTGCCGAGGCTGTAGACGATCAGGCGCCCCTTGTAAAGTTCGATGTCCTGCAACACGTGCGGATGATGGCCGAGTACGAGATCGGCCCCCCAGTCGATCGCCTGGCGGCCAAGCTCGATCTGGTAATCCTTTGCTGCGGTCATCAGCTCGGCCCCCCAGTGAAAAGACACGACGACGATGTCTGCCGAGGGGCGCACTTTCTCGATATCCGCTTTGACGAAATCGGCATAGCCCGGGGCCGTACCCGGCCTGCCGGCGGAAGCGAAGAATTCGAGGGGGAACGTGAGGGAGTAGGAGAGGAAGGCGAGCGTCCTCCCTTTGATTTTAACGATAGCCGGCGCCCGCGCATCGTTCAGATCCATGCCGGCTCCCGTGAAGAGGATATTGCTCTCGTTCAATGCGGCCATCGTGTCCTGGAGGGCAAGCGGTCCGAAGTCCATTGAGTGGTTGTTGGCGAGCGATACGACGCGGATACCGGCGCTGGCGAGGGAGCGAGCGGCAAGGGGCCCGGCGCGAAGGGTGAACTTCTTGTTTTCCACGGCCGTGCCCCGGGCCGAGATGGGCGATTCAAGATTGCCGGCAATCAGGTCGGCCCGCCTCAAAGCAGGCAGCACATTGCGATAGGGATAGTCGGGTCCGAACTGTTCCAGAAACGGTTCGGCCCTGCCGCCGAGCATCAGGTCGCCGACGGCGGCAATCGTGATTTCCTCCACGGGCAGCAGCTGCTGTTCTGCGGCCGACGCCGAACATGCCGGGGCGAGGAAAAGGGAGAGCAGAATAACGATCGTTTTCATGGATTCACCGCAGGGACGGGTTGTCAGACCGTCCTTCCATCGATTTTTGTATTGGATAATAATAAACTCATTGCCAAAAGGCAATAAAAAAGGGTGCCTCATGAAGTGCAGGGAATCGGAACGATGAAAAAAAACCTCCTGGCATGCGCTGCCATGCTGTCCATACTCTTCTTCTCCGCGATGCCCTTGGGGGCCAGCGCATCCGTGGTCGTGGACCGCGTCGTTGCCGTCGTGAACGGCGAGATCATTACCATGAGCGATCTGCAGCGGGAGGAAGCGCTGAAGAAAACCGAGGGAAAGCAGAGCGAGCGCCTGCTGCTGGAGGACATGATCGACCGAAAGCTCCAGATGGCTGCCGCCAGGAAGGCAGGCATGGACGTCACGGACAAGGAGCTTGCCGACGCCGTGGCGGACATCATGAAGCGGAACTCGATGGACGCGAAGCAGTTCGATGCCGCGCTGGCGAAGGAGGGGATCACCCTGGAGCAGTACCGGAACGAGCTCCGGGAGCAAATGACCCTTTCCCGCATGTTCAACAAGTTCGTGCGGTCCGGCCTTGCCGTGGACGAGGCCGAGGTGCGCGCCTACTACGACCGCAATGTCAGTCAGTACTCCCTCCCGGAGGAAATACGTGTGCGTCAGATATTCTTCCGGCTGGCCGATGACGCCACTTCCGCCGAGGTTGCCGCAGTCCGCGAGAGGGCGGAAGCGGCGCTGGCGCGTGCTAAGAAGGGTGAGGATTTCCCCCGCCTGGCCAGGGAGCTTTCGGAAAGCGAGAGCGCCGCAATCGGCGGAGACCTTGGCTTTCTGCAGCGAGACCAGGCCATCCCCGAGATCGCGGAGGCCACGCGAGGGCTGAAGCCGGGCGAGATCCGCGGGCCCATCCGGTGCGCAGGCGGCCTGCATATCATCCGTCTCGAAGAGGTGCGCACGGCGATCACGCCCTACGAGAAGGTCAAGGACGAGATCACCAAGATGCTCTACGACCAGCGGCTGGAGAACACCTACCGAAGCTGGCTCCAGACCCTGCGGAGCGATTCGACCATCGAGAACCGCCTCTAAATGCAGAGGGCAGAAGACAGACGCCGGAAGACGGGCAATGCGAATTCCGCCAGGCCTGCTGACTGTCCCTGGCCGGCCTCTGTTTTTTGACCTCCCTCTGCATGAAAACTGTCAAACTCAAGAAAAAAGAGGCCCGCCGCATCCTTCGGGGTCATCCCTGGATCTTCAGCAACGAACTCGACCGGATGAAGGATGTCCCTTCGCCCGGCGATATCGTCGATGTCCTGGACAGTTCTGGCAGGTTCGTTGCCCGCGGCTATATCAACCCGCACTCGCTGATCGCGGTGAGGATCCTGACGAGAAGCCGCGAGGAGATAGACCAGGCCTTCTTTCGCGGGAAGATCGCCGCTGCGCACCGGCTCAGGTCTGCTCTGGGCTTCGGGGACTCCTTCCGCGCGGTCTTCAGTGAAGGAGATGGGATTCCTGGCCTGATCGTTGACAAATATGCAGATGCGCTCGTGGTCCAGTCCCTGACCGCGGGCATCGACCGGCAGCTCGACACCATTCTCGCCGCCTTGAGCGATGAATACCGGCCCCGAACCATCGTGCTGCGCAACGACACGACGACCCGCGAACTTGAAGGGTTGCCGCAGGAAAAACGTGTCGTCCTCGGTACCTGTACGGGCCCGGTCACTATCGAGGAATCGGGCCTCAAGTATCAGGTCGACGTGCTCGAAGGGCAGAAAACAGGCTTTTTCTTCGATCAACGCGAGAACCGGCAGGCGCTCAGCCGGATCGTAACAGGCAGACGGACATTGGACTGCTTCTGCTATGTCGGGGCCTGGTCGCTTTCGGCTGCAAGCTTCGGCGCGTCGGAGGTGACGGGAATCGATTCGTCCCGGAAGGCCGTGGATCTCGCCATCGGCAATGCGGAGCTCAATGGTCTGGCAGCTTCGTTCAGGACCGCCGATGTGTTCGAGGAGCTGCGGGAGCGTGAACGGCAGCGTGAACAGTTCGGCTGCATCATCCTGGACCCGCCCGCGTTCGTGAAGAGCAGGGCCAAGGTGCGGGAAGGGCTCAAGGGATACAAGGAACTCAATCTTCGCGGTATGCGGCTGCTCGAACCCGGCGGCATCCTGGTGACCTGCTCCTGTTCCCATCATGTCGACGAGGACCTGTTCAGGGAGATGCTGATCGATGCGGCGCATTCCGCGGGAAGACAGGCGCGCCTCCTGGAGATGCGCTCCCAGGCCCGAGACCATCCGATGCTGCTTGCGGCAAGGGAGACGCAGTACCTCAAATGCGCGATCGTGATCGTTGATTAGACGTCATGTACCGCGAGGTCACAACCTGCGCAAAGGAAACCATAACCTGTCCTGAGATTGTCTCACAACCCCACGCATTTCGCGCTTGGTCCAAACCTTTCACGCACAGCATGTCCACACCGGGCACAGTGTTTGAGATTTGTCTTGACGAACAAGCGTTTCCTGTGTTAAAAAGTATCCGTTCGGGCGCTTAGCTCAGCGGGAGAGCACTGCCTTCACACGGCAGGGGCCGCTGGTTCAATCCCAGCAGCGCCCACCAT